>CAZLJB010000051.1:0-12051 GCA_964559195.1 uncultured Anaerolinea sp.
AGAAAATCCAATATAAAAAACGCATCCAGCCAAAAAAAGGCTGGATGCGTTTTTTATATTCAAAAGCAGGGTTAAAGCGCTACCTGGGGCAAATCTTTCATGGCCTGCTCAACAGCCTCAGCGGGATATTCATAGTCGATAAGTTCATTATTGAGATAAGACTGGTAAGCCATCATATCAAAATGTCCATGCCCAGAAAGATTAAATAGAATAGTTCGTTTTTCACCCTTCTTTTTTGCGTCCAGGGCTTCATCAATAGCCACGCGGATGGCATGCGCTGACTCAGGTGCAGGCAAAAAGCCTTCGGTACGGGTAAATTGAATAGCGGCTTCAAAGGTGGCGCGCTGTTGAACTGCAACCGCCTCAATCAATCCGGCATCATACAAGGCGGAGACACTGGGCGCCATCCCATGATACCGCAAACCACCAGCGTGAATTCCCGGTGGCATAAAAGTGTGACCGAGAGTATGCATTTTAACGACTGGCGCCATCTGGGCTGTATCCCCATAATCAAAAGCAAATTTTCCCTTTGTGAGAGAAGGTGTGGCAGTTGGCTCTACAGCCACAATGCGGGCACGTTTGCCATTTTTGAGATTCTCGCGCAGGAAGGGGAAAGCAATACCTGCAAAGTTTGAACCACCACCCACGCAGCCGATAACCACATCCGGATATTCTCCTGCCAGGTCCATCTGCATCAGGGATTCTTCTCCAATAACAGTCTGATGCATCAAAACGTGATTCAAGACCGAACCAAGACTGTATTTTTTAGCGCCGCCCGAGGCCGCAGCAACTTCAACAGCTTCTGAGATGGCGATGCCTAGCGAACCATTGTTCTGCGGATCTTTTTCCAGAAGTGATCGCCCGTAATTTGTACGGTTTGTCGGGCTGGCATAGACCTGCGCACCATAGGTTTCCATAAAAATGCGGCGGTATGGCTTCTGGTTGTAGGAAATCTTGACCATATAGACTTCCAAATCAATTCCAAAAAAATTACATGCCATGGCTAGCGAAGTACCCCATTGTCCGGCACCTGTTTCGGTAGTGAGGGCTTTGGTGCCAGCAGCTTTGTTATAGAAGGCCTGGGCAATAGCAGTATTCGGCTTATGACTGCCCACTGGGGACTCGCCTTCGTATTTATAATAAATGTGAGCGGGTGTACCCAGGGCTTTTTCCAGGCGAACGGCGCGAATAAGAGGGGTTGGGCGATATAAACGATAAATCTCCCGGATTTCTTCAGGGATTTGAATATATCTTTCAGTGCTGATTTCCTGCATAATCAATTCCATAGGGAAAAGGACCGAGAGAAAATCAGGTGTAATAGGCTCCAGGGTGCCTGGGTGCAAAACCGGCGCAGGCTTTACGGGGCTGTCTGCATTGATGTTATACCAAAATTTTGGCATGTCGTTCTGACTGAGGGTAAAACGGGTTTGTTCCATGTAATTTCTCCTTTGATTAATAGAATGTTTATGAATAGAAAAATAGCTGGCTCAGGGAATGAGACCCTGAGCATGGCTTCCATCATTTATTGAAGTAGACAGTAGGCTTTCAGAAAAAGCCTGTTCGGCAGATAAAACCGGGGTAAACTCAACCCCATAGGTAACTTTTTCCTGAGCTGGAAATAATTCTATTCGTTCGACAACTCGAATTGGTTCACTTCTTTGGACCATATTTGCCTCCTGGCAATTAAATAAAAGACGCGTTCGTCCCATAAACGGGACGAACGCGTAGTCCGTGGTGCCACCCGAATTAGGCTGATTAAATTGGCATAAAACCAATTTAGTAAAAAAAATCCTGCGCGGTGCGCAGGAAATAGCCAGCCTCACTCATTCAGTCAACTGGTCTCATAAGAGAACCAAGAAACGCTGCCTGATAACGGATGCAGATGCCGGAGTAGGCTACTTTTTCGAGAGACCGATAAATGGTCATTGACTCGTTTTCGCCTTTTCAACTCGGAGGTCCATTCTGCGCTGTCGTCTCGGGCAAGGCTTGCACCACTTACTGCCTGCTCTCTGAACCGTCGTACCGCGCTTACTCGTCCTCGTCACTGTTTTTAGAATATTGGATTGTATTATATGCAGGTCGATAGTTCTGTCAAGGTTAAATTTATGTGTGTTAGAATTTTTGTGGCGCAAAAATAACCCGTCATTACTTTCACCAACACACCCCGGCTGTTCTAACTTTGAACAGAAATATGCGAAAGGGAAGAAACCCCTTGCGACAAAACCAAACTGAGAATTATTGAATACCTCCCTTCCGGTCACTATCTCTTGTATAATTGACTTATGATTGAAATAAATATCCCGGGGCGCGGAATACTAAAACTTGAACATCTCGTCATGGATGTAAACGGAACACTTGCAGTCGATGGCGTTTTAATTGATGGTGTTGCGAAAAGAATTGGTATCCTGCGAGATCGTTTGAATATACATTTATTGACTGCAGATACGCATGGCGGACAGGCAGTAATTGATCAACTTCTAAACCTGAAGGCAGTACGCATTCAGCCAGGCAATGAAGTCCAACAAAAAGCGGATTATGTCCGACAATTAGGCGCAGATCACGTAGTGGCAATCGGCCAGGGCGCAAATGACGCAGGCATGCTGAAAACGGCTGCAGTGGGTATTTGTGTTATGTCCTTTGAAGGCCTGGCTGTCGAGAGTATGAACGCAGCTGATTTATTAATGACAGATATTCTGAGCGCCCTTGATTTGATGGAAAAACCTCTGCGAATGATTGCGAGCTTGCGTAAATGAGCGTTCCCAACGAAGATAACCCCCATCTCGATTCCGAACAACCGACTGAACAACCTACTCCTGCTACTCCGGAAGGAGAAGTCTTTGAAACGCAAAGTTCTTTGGAAGAAGGTCTGACACCTCTGCGATTAACCGGTGAAGATTCGCCAGGTTATGATTTTCCTAACCTGGACGAGGATGTTGCCGCGTTCCGGCGCGAACTGAACGCATTAAAAGCTCCACACATTGAACAGACCCCGGATGAAGAACAACCGTTCGAGATTAGCCAGCCAATCCGGCGACGACGGCGAGCAACGAACCTTGCTGGTAGCACCAACACCAGCGAGATCGGTGAACAACTGGCGTCTATCATCCAACGAGCCTCCCCTACTGTTGATTTCTTTATTTATTCTTTTTTGTGTGGGTGCATTCTGGGCATTGGGTATTTACTGGATACACCAGCTATTCTTATCATGGGTATCCTGGTTATTCCAGTACTGGGCCCATGGGTTGGCACTGCAATTTCGGCTGCCACAGGCGAAATTCGGGTTTTTAGAGAAACTTTTGGCGGAATGCTGACCAGCATGACTGTCGTATTCGCTATCAGTCTTTTGGCCGGATTCGCCACACGCTTTTTTCAGCCAATGACATCGTCACAGGCTTTTTACCATTCACGTTTATGGTGGCCTGACTTGCTAATGCTGGTGATTGGCACAGCCAGCCTGACCATTACTTTCATCCATACTGACGAAAAACCAATCGTCCAAAGTATGATGGTAGCATACGAAATTTTTCTTCCCTTTAGCGCCGCCGGGTTCGGCCTGGGTTCAAACATCCAGGGATTGTGGCCCGAAGCCGGATTGGTATTCCTGATCCACATCGCACTTTCACTCTGCACAAGTCTGATAATTATCTTTGCCGTCGGATTCCGCCCACTTGAAACAAAGGGGTATGCACTGACAGTTGGTCTGATCCTGGTCGGGGTTCTAATCATTAGCGGGTTAGCCGGATTTGGCAACCTGATCAATATTCGTGGCGACAATACAAACCAGATCAAAACAACCACTCCCACCTTACCTGCCTCTACCCGGCCCAACCCAACGCTGAAACCAACCCTGGCAATAGAAAAACCCACAAAACTTATAACACCTGTCCAACCATCATCAACTCAGCCTATCATCACAGCAACAAACGCAGTCACCATCACTCCAAACTTATCTCCAACTGCCACACTATTACCAACCCCAGTTTACGGTCGGGTTCAATCTGATTCCGGAGGTGCCATGGTCCGATACAAACCTGGCGGTCAAACCATCACAACGGTTCAGAATGGATACCTGGCTCAAATTCTGGAAGATACCCCCGTGGTTATTGATGGGGTTACCTGGATTCATGTTATTATCAAAACAACAACCCGAGATATCGATGGATGGGTTTTGCAAAACAGGATTGAAACTGCCACACCTTCCTTTACACCTTAATTTACCGGGAATGATTGTTTTTTGAACGAGGAAGTTTTACTTACTTCACCACATCTTTTCGAATTGGAGAATTTGCATGCCCATACATTTTGGAACTGATGGCTGGCGTGCCGTCATATCAGATACATTCACATTTAGCAATTTGCGGATGGTGGCACAGGCCATTGCAGATGCTGCAGCGTCAGAATATTGGGATACCAGCTCAAACCCAAACGCTAACACAAGAAAATTCGTAGTTGGTTACGATACGCGTTTTCTCTCAGACCGATATGCCGCAGATGTGGCTCGAGTGCTGGCGGCCAATGGCTTTAGCGTTTTACTGGCTCAATCAGATGCGCCAACGCCGGCAATTTCCTTTGCGGTCAAACATCACCAGGCTGCCGGTGGTGTCATGATCACAGCATCGCACAACGCTCCTCGTTATAACGGTGTCAAACTCAAAGCTGCCTATGGTGGTTCCGCGCTGCCAGAACAATGCCGGCGGGTTGAAGTTTATATCAATGACAATGAAGAACAAGCGCGTGGGCCAAATTTGATGGACTACAACCAGGCAAAACTTGCCGGGCTAATCCAAAAATTTAACCCACTGCCATCTTATTTTGACCATTTACGCACCTTGATCAATACAGATGTGATCGCTGAGAACCCCCAACGCTTCGTGATCGATTCGATGTATGGATCAGGTCGCGGAACCATGCGCGCGTTCCTGCAAGGCACAGGTTGTGAAATCACTGAGGTACGCGGGGAAATGAACCCGGGTTTTGGCGGAGTTCATCCAGAACCCATCGCCAAGAACTTGGGCGCGCTGACAGGCGCACTGGGTGCGGGCCTGGGGTCTTTTGGCCTGGCAACCGATGGAGACGCAGATCGGATTGGTGCAATGGATGAACGCGGCCAGTTTGTCGATCCACATAAAATCATGTCACTGGCTTTACGATACCTGGTTGAAGTTCGAGGCTGGCAGGGGGCCGTGGTGCGGACCGTTTCGACCACGCGTATGATCGACCGGTTGGCAAAACGATATGGATTGAAAGTTTACGAGACGCCGGTTGGCTTTAATCACATCGCTGATTATATGATGAATGAAGATGTGCTGATCGGCGGGGAGGAGTCAGGCGGTATTTCATTCAAGGGCCACATCCCAGAAGGCGACGGGCCAATCATGGGATTGCTGCTGGTGGAAATCATCTCTCACGCCCGGAAAACACTCGGCGAATTAACTGCAGAGCTGCTAGAAGATGTTGGCCCGGCTTTTTACGAAAGGGCTGATTTGCGACTCGGCCGGCCAGTTGCCAAACAAGAGATGACGGAATTGCTCCTGAAAAACGCACCGGCTCAGATTGGTGGCACCAAACTGGCTGAGATTTCATCACTGGATGGGGTTAAATATATTATGGAAGATGACTCCTGGTTACTGATCCGCCCATCGGGTACTGAACCCGTTCTGCGAGTCTATGCTGAAGGACGCTCAATGCAATTAGTAAAAGATCTATTGGGATTTGGTCAAAAAGTAGCCGAAGACGTGGTATAAGCCAGTATTCCAACAACAAAATTAATAGTAAAATGCCCGGGTACTCAATTGCCCGGGCATTTTTTTATTAAGAAATGTCAGCGATTTTGCGGGGTTTGGCGCAAACGGCGAGCCAGGATAATCACCGCGACCAGTAGAATTGCGGCAATGAAAAGGCCTGGCAGGCCTACCTCATCAGCAAAACCGGTACGGGCAAGCTGTTTTACCCCAGGTGTGCCAGGTGTGCCAGGCGTGCCAGGTGTACCCGGGGTACCTGTCGTGACAGAATTCGTCGCAGCAGCATTGGCTTGCGAAACAGCCAATTGGGTTTGCAGGGCCGCAACCGTGGCAGTCGCCGGGTCGCTGGTGGGACTGGCAGCAGCCGTCGGTCGGGCAAATACAACCACGAGTGTTTCAGTGGGTTCAGGGATTGGAGTATCTGTCGGAGCTAGTGTGGGTGTAAAGAGGGATGCTTCCTGCGTTTGCTGCTGCATGAAAGCAACCTGAGTATTGGCAGCGGCATTCGCATTAGAGGTCGCCTGGGCGCTGGCTTTTTGACCGGGCATGATAAGCAGGGCATAAACTGCCATACACACCAGCGAAAGCAAAACAATACCACCCAAAATAACGGCAGCTATTAGAAAAGTGCGATTATTACCTTCACCACCATCGCCCTTTTCTGGCGATGGTGATTCAGGACCAGATGTTCCCGGATCAGCTTGAGGTTGGTCATCATCAAAAATAAAAGTGTTCGCCATGATTCTTTTCTCCTCATGTGGTGATTATATTTTACCCCAGCACTTCCAAATTGGTTAGTGGGACGAGGATTTGCTCGCCGCTTTCCAGCTTTACCGTGGCAGTTTTAGCCTTGACGCCATTGGGGAGGCTGGACTGGATTGAATTTGATTGTATCAGGGTGCCTATCTGTGAGGGGCCGATCAGAGAAATGATACGGACAACCTGACCTGGGTTAAATGTATCCACCTCGCGTGGTTCAGGAGGCTCCTGAGATACGGGCAATGAAATAAAAACTTCCGGCCGATCACCACTCATCCAGTCATAAACTGCCGCATTAAGATTTATAACACGTCTGGCGCTGGTGCTCAACAATTTATATGCTGTAGAATTGATTGGTCGCCGGCCATAACCTTCCAGTAGCATAACCGGGTAGGGAAGCTGTGAGACCAGGGGTATCAACTCGGGGGACATGCTAGACAGGACTAAGCCTCGGACGGGTAGATCGGCAGCATTTCTAAAAACCCGAGGGTTATCAACATATCCACCCAGGATGATGGCACTTCGAACTGCAACATCCAGACGGGAAACATCAAAAACCTCATCTGGGCTATCCATGGCGCTCATCATTACACCTGTATCAAGAAGCCCATTACCCCAAACACCCTGAATAAGGCTACCAGTGGCGCGTATCACAACACCGCGGTCAGGGATAATGTCAGTGACGGTCCCTTGCATGCCAGCCAAGATCTCAATTGGCGAACCGCCAGTCTCCAGGACAAGTTTACCTCCGCCAATCACTACCACGCGACCATCCACAGGCGAATTAACCTCGCGAGCAAATACGCCGCTAGATTCAGCAACTACCTCACCCTGGTTGACCTTTTGACCTCTTTTAACTTTTATCAAGGGTGCGGCGCGTCGGACAGAAACATTAAGCTCACGGGCAACATCCAGGATCAGGTGCTTTCTACCGATAATGGCCTCAGCAACCATGTCAGCAGAATCCACTTTTTGACCAACTTTAACTAAAACACGCCCATCACATGGCAACAGACGCTTGCGAACTATAGTAGTAAGAGGCAGAATGTGCGTAAAAGAAGCCAGCATTTCAATCTCCCATGGCTTTAAGCCATTTTTGGGTCAGGGAACGCCGCTCTTCGGGGGCAGCTGGCAAGCGCAAAGGACGTCCGCGCGCATCAATAACAACACCGAGAGATGATCCGACTACTTCAATTTCGCCAGCACGACCAGGTCCAAGACCCACATCAACGCGTTTCAAAGGCCTGAGCTGCAAGCGAGCTACCTGACGGTTTCGCAAGGGTAAGACATTTAAACTACCCATAATAATATCGCTGATCGTTTCCGTGCCATCAGAACGAAGCAATTTTGCCTGAACAATGGTTTTGCCGTAGGGAGCATTGCAGACCGGGGAGATAACAGTGGCAAGATAGGAAAATATTCCAGCATCAACGGCTTGGACAGGCAGGATTGTGTTTACTTCCGCAATTGCCCCAAGCATGGCAAGCAGGTTGTATTGGTCAAGGGCGAAGGTGGCAATCCCCGTTGGCTGCAAACCATCCAATAGCATGAGCAATTTTTGACCTGGGTTGGCTGCCCCATTAATAACAGACCCACCTGCCAGAATTGGTTCAAAAGATGGCATCAATCCATTACGGGGGCGCAAACGACCTGGCAAATCATGAAGCATCCGGCGCGAGGCAAGCAGTAGATTCTGCCGCACAATAGCCTGCTCAATGGATAGTTCATCGATTGTAGCAGGAATAAACCCGGGATAAAGAGATTTTTGATAAATATAGTTCCGAATAGTTTCAACGGATAGATCTTGTGGCAACCAGCAAACTATATCTTCCAGGGTGGTATGGTCCAGCAAACCAGCCATCGATTCGCCCAACCCAAACTGAGGAAATACAGACAAATGCAGATCACCACCAAAAGAGGCGCCCATCGATAAAGCCGTTGCGCCAATATTCAGGCTCAGAACACCTTTACCCGAACCGAAATAACTTGACAGAAAACGGACCATGCGACCTTGCGCATAAGCGGACGAGACAAGCCGGCCGCCCGAAAGCATCCGAATTTCCTCTAACTCCGGCATCTGTTCCTGGCGAAGATTGATCACCATCTCAGAGAGTTGGTATTGAGCCGGAACAAGATCTTCCACTTCCAGAGCAGGCCGAATATTAGGACTTAAATAAATATGCCCAGCGATATTATTGAGCGAAGTCTGGATCTCCTGGCCTAATTCTTTATTCCCCGCAAAAAGAACAGCCGGACGTTTGGCTTCCGGAAGTAAATAAATACCAAGACCAATGATTTCCAGTAATTTCTGAATTGAGGTAGTAGCACCACCATCTATACCGCCCGCAATTAACACAAACTCCGGGCTGCAACGCACAATGGCATCCACCTGTTCATTGGCAGAGCGGGGATCATTCAGTTGAAGACTATCAATAATATGGGTATATGTAGTACGGGCCAGTTTTTCAATGGAATTAAGGGACACATCCGGCAAAAGACCAACGATGATGGTATTAATAGTCGGGCCAACCGATACGGATGTCACCATGCTATCCACGCCTAGGCCATCAGGCTGAGAAGGAATGATAAGATGTCCATCCTCATCCATTAAGGTCTTGCCTACCATTGTCTGCAGATTTTCAATAGCAAGCTGTACACCGATCATGGCGTTCCGAACAGGTGCGTTTGATGTAGTCGGGCACTGACCTAATCCAATAAAACGATAGCTACCTTCGATGATATCAAAAAAAGCGGCACGGGTATTGACAGTACCAATATCAATGGCGAGTATGGATTTACCTTCAAGTAGTGGTGTGGACATAAGATATTAATAGATGAATTTTGATAAAAACGAATCGAAGAACATAACCACAGACTGAACCCGATCCACCAGGGCAGTCAGGGCTGCAGCCAACACTCCCGCAAATATTGCACCCAGAGTAATTGCAATAAATATCTGTCCAAGCAAAGCAACGAAATTCATAAACCAACCCCGTTTTCCTGTAGTTTTACCCTGGCCAGTTAGCGTAAACTGGAAATATGCGAGCGTTACAACTGTGCCAAACAGTACAAAAACACCGGTCAAAAAAATACTGGCGGCATTCCCTTGAAGCAAACTGGTGCGAAGATCAAATACACCCACAACTGCAAGCATTTGCGGAAAAAGTGTTCCCAAAATGGCCCCCGCAATGGCCGATGCGGTACCAATTCCGACAAGCATAGCAACCACCGGACGTCCCAGCCATTCAAAACGCGTAGATGCTTTCCCCATAAGCAACAGACTCATAAAAAGAGGAAAAGCCAAAAGAACGCGGTCAGTAAAATTACCGGTGGCAAAGGGCAGGAACATCTTATCAACAATCACCTGCCGGAAGATAATCACCGCAATATAACCTGCAGAAACACCCACAAAAGCGTGAATAGCCAGGCGAAAAGCGGGGTTATCACCCACAAGGTAGCTTAGGACAAGCACTGTGAAGAGAAAACTGAGCAGGCCAGTAATAAAATCAATCTGAATGGCTGGCAACATTTAAGCCTCGTCCTGATCCATCGATGTACGACGGGCACGCCAGCCTGCTAACAGACTCCATGCCCCACCAACAAATATCAACAATTCTATAACCAGCATGCCTGCCCCAAAAGAGTCCCAATACGTGCGCGCCTGTCCATATTTTCCTCTTGCACTTTCATAGAGCATCCCACCTTCCAAACCAGCCACCAGACCATTAATCTGATTTGAAAACAAGTACGGTTGAATCATCGGCTCGGCCTGTGAACTTACCACCATCAACATGGGGCTGGTTCCCAAAGACGAATGAGCCTGTTCAATCCACAAACGTCCGGTATCCGGGTTATCAGTCACCACGATGACAGCGGCAAAATTGGATAACCGGGGAACTGAATTGACAGTTACATCCTGGAGCACAGATAAACTCCATAAATTACCTGAAATCACATCTGTCCCAAGAGTAGATCCGGGACTCTCAGCAAAAACCTTGATACTGGCTGCCCCACCTGGCAAATAGCCCAGGTTGACGTATTGGACACCGGCCCGATATGAATAGACTTTGGAAAATTTTTGGAGTAATCTTTCCGCCAGTAAATCACTAAATGGGGAAGTAGAGATAAAAGCCAGCCTGGTTTTCTTGCCCATCAGGTGTTCCATGATTGGCGCAGCGGCGGTTTCCAGCTCTCCAGCAAAGCCAGGTTGATAATCCGTCACCACAAGTACTGGAGAACCATCCGGCAAACCCGTGATTACTTTCAAAAACATCCCTACCTGGCTTGTATCCCCAGGCACAGATGGTGTAGGGAATACTTTCGTGCCCAAAGCTGCTATGATCAATAACACCAGCAATAAAACTGCGGCAATAGTCCAACGAATGGGACGAGCGAGTGGCGGACCCGCCTGTTTCGAAACTATCCTGGGTTTGTTTTCTGAATTCACCAGGGTTTCCAATATAGCTGCGTGGGAAAGTTGGGCCTGACTTGTAATCAACCTGGCGGCATACGCTTTTGGCTTGCGGACTTCAGACTGACCTGGTTGATTGGGTAAAATGCTGCGCATACCAGCTAGTGGACCCTGGTTCTCCACTGACGCTTCTTCCCCTTCATCATTGGCGCCCATCATAACGGATTCCATGGGGCGCATGGCTTGAACCCAGGATGGTAGTTCGCCCAGGCGCAGATCCGGATCTTCCGAAACCAGCGCTTCAGGAACTCCATTCCGGGTTATTTCTACAGGCACAGCGCCTGAAAGCCAGTCTGGGGTGTCCATGGAAAGAATGGAATCAATATTCTGTTGACTGGCTGGGTCTGGGGTGAACGGCTGCTCATCGGTTGGTGGATATTCAACACCTGCATCAAGTGAGGCGGATGACAAATCAGAATATGCAGCTTTAGAGGGTTCTTTTTCGGTGGGTGAATGAGTAAGGGAATTTTCCAGCCAACCAGATGGTTCGCTGCTGAGACCGGATTGCCCTGCGACAACAAAGGTTCCAGAATCAAAGGGCATTGCTGGCTGATCAACCTGGCCAGCAGTATTGGAAATCCGGGTGGTCGAATCCAAAAACGGAGGTGTGACTGCCAATTCTGATGCATTCGATGCACTGGTAGAAACAGCCTGAGCGGGATTTGAACTTGCCAAATTGGATAACCAATCAGGTAATTCTTCAATAGCTGGCGAGACTGAACTTTGCGAGCCATTCCCGGTTGTATCCGGGCTTTGCACACCCAATATCCAATCAGATAAATCAGGAGATTGGGTGGGTTGTAATTTGTCCTGCTCGACAGACGGGACAGCGGGCTCAGAAGTGGGCTGTCCGAGCGTATCCTGCAGGCTGGCCAACCAATCAGGCATATCACCGGTTGGCGCCGGAGCCTGGATCTGTGGGGATGCGGCAGGAGGCACAACGGGCTCAGAAGCAGGCTGCTGGCCGGTGACCCCTTGCAAGCTGGCTAACCAATCAGGCATATCACCGGTTGGCGCCGGAGCCGGGATCTGTGGGGATGCGGCAGGAGGCACAACGGGCTCAGAAGCAGGCTGCTGGCC
>CAZLJB010000052.1:0-11953 GCA_964559195.1 uncultured Anaerolinea sp.
ACAATCTCTTTGCCTACCCGGCCCAATCCAATTTTTCATCCGTAAAACACCCCCTGGACTGGATCGAAAAAGCCCATGCCAAAGGCTGGGACGTCCTGCTGGATGCGGCTGCCTTCGCCCCCACCAATCCACTGGACCTGTCCATCTGGAAACCGGATTTTGTCCCGCTCTCGTTTTACAAGATTTTTGGCTATCCCACCGGCCTGGGAGCCTTGCTGGCTCGCCGGCAGACTCTGCACAAGTTACATCGCCCCTGGTTTGCGGGAGGCACCATCACGGTGGCTTCGGTACAGGGTGATAAATATTACCTGGCCGAGGGCCACGCTGCATTTGAAGATGGCACAATTGATTTTTTGAATATCCCGGCGGTTGAAATTGGATTGAAGCACATCCAAGCCCTGGGCATTGAACACATCCAGCAGCGGGTGCGCTGCCTGACTGGCTGGCTGCTCGAAAAATTAACTTCCATGCGGCATGCCAGCGGAGTACCATTGGTGCGATTGTATGGTCCGCTAACCACCGAAGCGCGCGGTGGAGCCGTAACTGTCAACTTCTACAACGGGCGCGGACAGACCATCGACCACCGTTCGATCGAAGAGGCTGCCAACAAGGTCAATATCTCGCTGCGCACCGGCTGCTTTTGCAACCCGGGCGCGGGCGAACTGGCACTTGGTATCTCACGTGTTGAATTGGATGTTTGTTTCAATGGCCCCGGGCATGAAGATCGCCTGACCATCGACGATTTCCGCATTTGCATCGACGGAAAATCCAGTGGCGCCGTTCGCATTTCGGTGGGCATGATCACCAACTTCAACGATGTCCAGGCCTTCCTGCATTTTGCGCAAAGCCTGCTGGAGCTTTAGCCTATCCCGCCCGCCAGCCAGGGTTGAGTTTGGCCGGATCCCAGGGCATACCCAGCATGATGACAGTGATATTGTCGTGCCCGCCACGTTCGCAGGCCAGGTTGATCAGGGCCTGGGCGGCCTGCTGCAGACTGTGACCCGCCAGAGAGTCTATGATTTCGTTTTCATTGACCAGGTCGGTCAATCCATCCGTGCACAACATAACCACATCACCAGCCAAAAGTGACAGCCCCTGGTTATTGCGGGCCTGCTTGCTGGTTTCGCCTGGCTCCATAAACAGGCGCAGATCGGGCTCCGGGGGTTCTTCCGAGCCCAGGTAGCGCCGGATAACATGCATGTTAGGATGGTTTTTGATGCCACCGGTTGCATCCAGGATGCCCTTATCCAGGGCTTCCTGCACCCAGGTATGGTCATGTGAAAGCTGCCGGATACGCTCTTTCCGGATCAGGTAGATCCGCGAATCGCCTGCATAGGCAATATACAACTGCTGTCCGATGACCCAGGCACAGGCGGCAGTGGCGCCCATGCCCGTGCGGCTGCTATCTTGTTCGGCATGCTCATGAATGGCTTCGCTGGCGCGGTAAAAACTGTTTTCAAAAACTGCCAGGGGCGCACCCCCTTCGCGTTTTTCGACTGCCGCGCTGATCAGGTTTACAGCCAGCTCAGAAGCCACCTCCCCGGCTTTATGCCCGCCAATCCCATCCGAAACAATTGCAAAAACAGTCGGCGTCGGGTTCATCCGACTGATGACGTACGACGAGACCGCGAAGTTATCTTCGTTATTCTTGCCAGTCATACCAGGATGGGTCTGGGCGGTAACGTAAAGGTGGGCGTTAGCTGTGCGAATCATCCGATTTTAAATGGGTGATGGTTGGTTTGGAAACAGCCGGTGGTTTTGCAAGCACGAACCTGAACAGCAAGTGCCCAAAGTGTATCACATCACCGTGTTTGAGGGAGCGACCATCCTGGGAAATCATATCATAATTCACCCAGGTACCGGCGCTGGAATTCTGGTCCATCAGCGAAAAGCTATTATCATCCGCGCGCCGCAGACGAGCGTGTAATAAAGACACCGAAGCATGGTCGAGCACCACGGTGGCCTGGGTGGGGTCTGTACCAAAAGTGATTTCGCGGCTGCCCAAACCAATCGGATCACCCTGCCCGGGTGATCCATCCGGTGTGAGCCTGACGAAATAGGCCGGCGGCGGCGCTTCCTTGTGTCTCAACCAGGGAAACGGGTTGGCGCGCGAGGCTGCGGGCGCTTCAACTGTCGCTACAACGGGTTGGGTGACCGGGTCGAGCCGGGCGGCCCTGGCTTTACGGCGTTCCGCCAGGCTGGCCAGCCCGCGCCGCCCACCCAATATGATAATTCCCATGACGACGGCCCCTGCCAGCACCAGAAAGCTGATGGTGACCGCAAAACGGTTGCGCAAAATCAGGCCGGCCAGGCCTCCGGGTGGTTGGACAACGGTAACCTGGACGGGTACTTCGGCGCTTTTCCGGTTTAGCCCGAGCACATCTTCCACTTCCACCTGCAGCGAATGCTGCCCGCTAGACAGGTAGCCGCTCACATCCCAACTAAAATGGATGAATGGTTCGGCTGTATTCTCAGCCACTTTTTGCCCGTCCACAAACAGGGTCGCGCGTTTCAGGGAGCGCTTCAACCCGTCTGGAAATTCCACCAGGATCGAAATGTCCTGCTGCCTGGGTAGGAAGCTTTCAAGGTCAAATGGCGCATCCGGGTTCTGGCGGACAATCTGGATGGGGGCTGAGAGCAATGCCGGGCTAGGCGGTTGAAGGTCGATCTGAAAATCCAGTGGCGGGCTGGTCAGGGCCAGCTGATGGGCGCTGACCTGGACGGAGATGGTTTGCTTGCCAGCGGCCCTGATTTTTGAAGTGTAGCTGATCTGGTAATAATTCCGCAGCGATGCCAGCCATTCTTCCGGGTCTGGCAGGATTTCACCGGACGAGAAGGTGGCGTAACGCCCGCCGGTGCCCAGGGCCAGATCCTCGAGCGCCAGGCTGCCGGGGTTATCCAGGTTGATCTGGGAATCCGTGATCCAGACGAAGACCCGTACCTTCATCTGCTTTGCGCGGTTGATCAGGTCATTAATACCGTCAATATCTTTTTGCGCCAGATGCCCGGAAATCAGCAAAATGGATTTTTTTAGACCGGGAATGTTATCCGCTTCCTGGGCGGCATCCAGGGCAAAAGCCAGCGCAGCCAGCCCGTTGGTGGAGGTGCGCGGAGCCGGGTCGAAGCTTTCCAGTCGAGCCTTCCAGGCGGCAGGTGAAAGGTGGGAAGCGATCATGCCGCCGTTCCAAACCAACGCCAGCTTATCCTGGCTCTTGGCCGGACGCGCAGCTGCCCAACTACTTAATATGTCTGCTTCTTTTTGGTAGCGGGATACGCCCGATCCATCCCGGACGGCCAGCGCCTGGTCTGAGTTGATAGCCAGCACAAAGCTGAGCGCAGTACCCGGGTTTTCCAGATGATCCGGCGTGATCTGTACGCCGTTTTCCAGGATCGAGACATCCTTGGGGGTCAGGTTGGTAATGAAATTACCCTGGTCGTCAAATGCGTCCAGGTAAGTGGTGATCAGTGGGAATTTACTGGTATCAGGCGCTGTTATTTCGGCAAAGGCTGTCCCAACTGCGCGCGCCGAAGAGGCCGGGAGCAAAAGACCGCTGATCAGCAGCAGTGCCAGGGATTGCCAGAATGTGCGGGTTTGATTCAAGGGTTGGAGTTCCTCTTTCGCAAAGAATCATACCCGAAAAACTCAAAGACGCGAAGCCTAATTCTCAACCTGGAATTATGGGGCTTTCTCGAGGTGATCACCGATCTTTGTTCACCCAGGCGAAAAAATCAAAACCGAAGGGATGTGAATGGCTAAAAATAAATAAAGGGTTGTAGCCGTGCGGTTGGTGGATTGTGCGCCAAAACAAATATTACCATTTTTAGGTATAAGCAGGATTACAGATAATTCAATTTTGGGAAATTTTTCACGAAGTCTACGCCTCAAATCCCTAAAATATTCTGGGCGGATGACTGCGATACAGTGAAGCGCGCAGTTACTGCGCGGTATTCCCGCCGTCCACCAGCAGCAGGTGCCCGGTCACAAAGGATGAATCGTCCGATGCCAGAAAGAGCACGGCGCGCGCTATCTCTTCGGGGGATGCAAAGCGCTGCATGGGCAGGTAGGCCGCCGAGGCAGCCTTGGCCTCTTCCAGTGAGACAGCTTCTGAATTTTCAAAATAGCCCTTCTCCAGCCAGCGTTCGACAAAGGTATCCCCCGGGCAAACGGCGTTGACGCGGATTTGCTCGGCGGCATGATCAAGCGCCATACTTTTTGTCATCTGTGCCACGGCGCCCTTGCTGACCGCATAAGGCAGGGCGCCCTTGCCACCCACCACCGCCCAATCCGAAGCATTGTTGACGATCACACCCCCACCGCGCCGGCGCAGTTCGGGGATCACCAGGCGGCACATGCGCCAGACAGCCGTGACATTCAACGCCAGCGTATCCGCCCAATCTGCCTCGGTAGTGCTTTCGGCAGTACCCTTGGTGACAATCCCGGCATTGTTGAACAGGATGTCAATTCCGTCAAAGGCCTGCAGGCTGGCAGCCACCAACCGGGCACACTGCCCAGGGTCGGTCTGATCGGTTTCTACGAACAAGGCCTGGCCACCCTCTTGCCGAATTTGCGCTTCCAGCCTCAACCCCAGGGGTACACGGCGCCCGCTAAAGACCACTCGCGCGCCTTCCTGTGCAAAAAGAAGCGCTGTTGCGCGACCAATACCGCTGGTAGCGCCTGTTACGATTGCCACCTTGCCTGTCAGTTTAGCCATGCTGCCTCTCGATCCGGATCAGTGAATTGGCAATATTTTGGTTTTTCTTTGAGGGTGGATGAAATGTTTGGTAAAGGAGAAAGTTGTTTTTTCCCGGCATATGGATGACCGTCACCGCTGAGTGGAAATAAAATGCCGCTGATTAGAGTGAGGGGGGCACTCTAATCAACGGCTACTATATTTTCTACCATAATCCGGAAAATGTCAAGGTTAATTCAGCAATTTACCATGCCATGGAACCCGCTCTACTACTACCAGGCATCAACTCATTACCGTCTGAAAATATATTAATAAAAACAGGAGGGTTTTCCCCGGCGACATTTCCCCAGTAATGCCGCCCCAGTCGGTGCAATTTAAGGAAAACCCTCCCCAAACAACATCACCCAAATGCTGTCAGGATTTCGTTCCCCCGAAACGGATTGTCAGGTGATTGGCCCAACAGGGTAACCGTTCAAAGATTTGTTATCACCATTATGCCAGCACATCCACTTTATGCCAATAGACATCTCACTATCTACCCTAGACAATTGTACCGATTCGGTATTGACATGCTAATTTTTTATTGTGGTTTCCCGGAAAAGGCACCCAATAAAACACAACCTGTGCGAGAAACCAGAGGTAATCAAATCCGCATCTCCCAGGCTGCAAAGATGTGCTGCTCTTCTCATTTTGGAATGAAATATACGATCGGAAAGAATCTTTTGGGAAAAAACCAACCTGAGAATTGCTGGTTTGCAACGCCGTTTGACACAGAATAACGCAAGCTGCGGTAAAATTATCCACACGAATCCTTACAACATATCAGGAGTTGAGCATGGGCGATAACATTATTGATACAACCAAACCATCTGCGGGCCGGATGTATGATTATTTCCTGGGCGGAAACCACAATTTTGAGATTGATCGCATGGCCGGGGACCAGATTTTAGCCCTGGTACCCTTTATCAGTAAGTTCTCACGCTTGCAGCGCTGGACTTTACATGATGTAGCCGATGAATTGACCCGCAAACGGGGCTTTGATGTCATCATCGATTTCGCTTCAGGCCTGCCGACCGTCGATCACATCCACACCAATGTACCCAAAGGCACCACTGTCATCTATTCAGACATCGACCAGGTGGTAGTGGAATATGCCCGGGAAATTCTAAAAGGCACACCGGATGTCTATTTCTTCCAGAATGATGCCTGCCATCCTGAAACGTTGTTAAACAACCCGGATGTGCAAAGAATCCTGGGCGGCCGGCGCAAGGTGGCCATCGGCTATTGGGGTTATTCCACTTTCGCAACGGATGATGAACTACGCATCTCACTGCGCAGCATTTATGATTGGGTGGCCCCCGGCAGCTGCCTGGCCTATAACGCCAATAGTGTCTCCGATCCGAACGAACCGGAAATCCGCGAAGCACAGGCAATATATGCCAAAATAGGCGCGCCATTTTATGTGCGCACACTGGAAACCCATCTGGAATTGCTGCAGCCCTGGAAAATTGACAAAGAGGGCTTCATCTCCCTGCTGGAATGGCACGGGTTTGACGAAACAGCGCTCGGAAAAGACAAGTCCAAATTCGGACCAATGGGCGGCGGTTTTGGCGCCTACCTGACCAAATAACCAGTCACTCTGGATAAAACGCAGATGGAGACGGGCACCCCCCCCAGCAAATACCCGCAGGAAGAACTTGACCAGCTTGCGCAACGCGTGGAAAGCCAGCGGGCCGAGCTAAGTAGGTATTACTTGCAAGCTCTGCGCAGGACTGTCTTTACCAATCGGATTGAACTTCGTCCGAACGACCTGGTGACTCTGGCCGAAAGAGAAACTGAAGCCATGTTACAGGCCCTGCGCAGCTCGTTTACCACCAACCAGAAACATGGGGAAGAGCTCTGCGAGGCCGGGCTGAGCCTGCAATCCGTTTTTGAAATACTGCGGGTGCAGGGTTTCTTTTTCGCAGATAACCTGAAAAATGATACCCTTGCCCAGGAGATGATTTCTACCTACCGCTTGGGCGTGGTCGAAAGTTTCACGCTGGCGCGCGAACGGGTTATCCTCAGCGAGCAGGAAAGTATTCACAGCGCCTTTGAGATCGCACTCAAATTCAGCAACCAGAAAATAGTGGATACCCAGGCCGAGGTCCAAAAAGCCACCGAAACCAGCTACCGAAATGTCATCCTGGCCCAGGAAGAAGAACGCCGCAAAATCTCGCGCGAACTGCACGATGAAGCCGGGCAAGCCATGGTTGGAATACGCATGAGCCTGGAAAATCTAAAATCCGGCCTGGATGGGAATGCTGAACAGCAAACCAAACTGCAAAAAACCATCAACCTGACGGAAAACGCCATGCAGCAAATCCGGGCACTGGCTTACAGCCTGCGCCCACCCATGCTGGACCTGCTCGGCGTTCACCTTTCGATCAAACAAATATGCGTGGAATTGGCGGATCAAACCGGCCTGATCATCAACTATTCAGGCAAGGAAATCCCTTACTCAAGCAGCGAGTTATCCATCAGCCTGTACCGCATCGTGCAGGAATCTCTCACGAACGTCGTCAAGCACGCCAGAGCCAGGCATGTCTGGGTCATGCTCAAACCAGACCGAAATTTTATCGAATTAACCATCAAGGATGATGGCCATGGTTTTGACCTCAAAAACATCAAGCCAGGCATGGGCCTGGAGAACATGCGCGAACGCATCCGCCTGCTGAAGGGCGAGATGAAGATTGAATCCAAGCCAGACAAATTAACATTGTTTAAATTTACTTTTCCGGTTAAAATCGAATAAGGATAATATGAGGGCTCATTTTTATGTTTTTTGATCACACCCAGAATTACAAGCTATTTGACAGGTATTTTTATTCCGGAAGCTAATCAATTTCCAAAGGGATTGGAAAGGGGCGTAATATGAAAACAGGAAAAATTAATATATCAATCATGGAAGACCATCAGGGCATCATAGATGGTTATTTATATCGTTTGAATAATGAAAAAACACTGCAGATCGCCGGGATTGCGCGCTATGGCAGCGAACTGGAGCCAATGCTGGCAGCCACTCCCACAGATGTCTTGATCCTGGATATGGAAGTACAAATTTCGGCCAACAACTCCAGTATTTTCCCAATCATCCAGACCATTCCAAAACTGATTAAGAAATATCCCGAAATGACCATCCTGGTCATTTCGATGTATTCACAAATCGTGCTGATTGAAAGGCTGGTTGAGCTGGGGGTTTCTGGTTACATTTTCAAAAGTGATTCTGGCGCGATCCAGGATCTGGCCCAAATTATTGAGAAACTGCAGCAGGGTGAAACTTATTTCAGCCAGGGTATCATCCCCAAGCTGCGCTCTTTGAAGAAAAAGTCAAACTCATCCCTGCTCTCTCCCAGGCAGGTTGAAGCACTTTCGCTGTGCGTGTCCTACCCCGATGAAACCAGTGATCACCTGGCCAGCCGGTTGGGCGTTTCCAACTCCACCTTCCGCAACACACTTTCCAGCGCGTATGACCGGCTGGGCGTGCATACGCGCCGGGCAGCCATTGAATATCTCAAAAAAGTGGGTGAACCAGGCATCCTCTTCGCAGAAGACAACCTCCAACCGGCTTAAGACAGCCCGTGTAACTAACCTGCATAAGGGTAACGATCCGGCCAGATTAGATTTCGGCCAAATAAAGCTCTTCCAGCCTGTTATTGATGGAATTTACTGATCCATTCTTGACGTTAGTTTAGAATATCCGGCAGGACCAGGGGCATATCCAGGAAGGGATGGTCAACCACCTGCACTGGCCAGCCATAGACCTCCGCAATCAGCCCGGCGCTCAACACCTGTTTGGCAGTGCCCAGCGCGCGGATCTGCCCATCCACCAGCAGGGCAATCCGGTCGGCATAGCGGGCTGCCAGGTTCAGGTCATGCAGCGCAACCACAACCGTCAGACCTGACTCGCGGGCCAGTTTTTGGACAAGGTTAAGCAGGCCAAACTGGTGCTGCAAATCCAGATAGGTGGTGGGTTCATCCAGCAGTAAGATCGGCGCAGCCTGGGTGAGCGCCCGCGCCAGCAGGATACGCTGCTGCTCGCCGCCCGAAAGCTGACCAATACAACGCCCGGCCAGGGCCAGAGCATCCACTTTTTCCAATGCACAGCGGGCCAGTTCCTCGTCGTGGGCTGAGATCTGACCCATAAAATTGATGTAGGGTGTGCGGCCCAGCAAGACCGTTTCCCAGGCTGTATAAGCCTGGGGCAGCGCGGCATTTTGGGGGACGACGGAGATCCAACGAGCACGCTCCAACGGGCTGAGTGAGCCAAGCGGGTGCCCGGCCAGGCTGATGCTGCCGCTGGCGGCGGGTTGAATGCCGCTGATGGCACGCAGCAAAGTCGATTTGCCCGAGCCGTTCGGGCCCAACAGCGCCAGAATTTCCCCTTTTTCCACTTCAAGGTTGATGTTTTTCAAAACTGGTCGCGCAGCGTACCGAACGGAAAGATTTTTTATTTTCAACATGGCAAACCTCAGGGTGTTATTAATTTTCAGCTTGTGATGAATAATTTTTGGTCTGTTTGCCTGGTTCCGGTAGTTCAGGAAAACAGTTTTT
Organism: uncultured Anaerolinea sp.; assembly: GCA_964559195.1. Classification (GTDB taxonomy): domain Bacteria; phylum Chloroflexota; class Anaerolineae; order Anaerolineales; family Villigracilaceae; genus UBA5195. Next base: position 9,285 of record CAZLJB010000052.1, read on the forward strand.
TAAATCCTGAAGAACTTGCAGTGAGCTGAGAAGATCCTGCTCGGAAAAGATTTCGAGCGTCAACACGCCGCTATAGTTGCAGCGCTCAAGTTCCGCCAACACGGCAGCCAGGCTGGCACGCGGCGCATAGGTCAGGGAGCTGTGATCCCGTTCGGCGATACCGTGGATGTGAATAACGCGCGTGCGCGGCAAGGCTGCCCGCAGATAGGCCAAAGGATCGTACCCATCCAGCCACAAATGACCAATGTCCACGGTTTGGCTGACGGCGATTCGAGCCAGGATCTCAGCATGAAAAGCAAGTGGATAACCTTCCAGGTTTTCCAGGGCCAACTTTTGCAAATCACCGATCCATTCTCCAACCAGCTGCAGAGCCTGAACAGAATGATCCTGCCAGCGCAGCCTATCCGCCGGGGTGGTACCAGCCGGCAGGACACTGCGACCATCCAGGTGGGCCACATAGGCCCACGGCTCCAGAACACGGGTGCAATCAATCACCCGGCGGGCCTTGTCAAGGGATGGATGGCGGGGGCTGCCATCCTGTGCCATGCGCAAATCCAGCGGCAGATGCACAGTAAAGCTCAGACCACGCTCCAGGGCCAGCTTGCGCAGCCCGGCGGCCTGGGAGGCTGATGGCAGGTTGCTTTGCCCGTCATCCAGATCAAAAAGCACCAATTCCACGTCCTGAACTTTATCTGCCAGGTAGGCAGCATTGGCCAGAAGGTCAGCAGGGATGATATAGGAAGTGGCACCCAGGCGGAAAGGAAAGCGCATGTTCACCACTGCCCCAGTTTTTTTCCACGGCGCAGCACCCACAGGAAAAAGGGCGCACCCGCCAGGGCCGTCACAATCCCAACCGGCAGTTCCTGCGGGGCCAGCACAACCCGCGCCAACACATCCGCCAGCAGCAGCGCGCTGGCGCCCCCCAGCACGCTGAGCGGGATCAGGCGGCGGTAATCCACGCCCCAAAATATGCGCACAACATGCGGAACGATCAGCCCGATGAACCCGATGATCCCCGCAAAGGAGACGGCCGCGGCGGTCACCAGCGAGGCCGCAACAATGATCACCAGCCGGGCGCGGCGCGTATCCAGCCCCATCTGGGTAGCCTGTTCATCACCAAACTGCAGCAGGTTGAGGGCGTGGCCACTCAAGCTGAGGGTAATCAGGCCGATCGCGAGGTATGGGATCAGGGCCAGGATGGCCGGCCAACCACTCAGGCTGACACCTCCCAGCAACCAGCCTAACGCCCGGCGCAGTTCGCCGGTCGAACGCAGCATCAGGAAGGAAGTCAGGGCGCCGGCAAAGGATGAAACTGCCACCCCCGCCAGGATCAAGTTAGTGGTGGGCACATCACCCTCCACGCGGGCAAACAGGTAGACCAACCCAACGGTTAACAGGCTGAAAACAAAAGCCATAGCCGGAACCGCCAGCATACCAGGCGCAGAATTGGGCCACTGCAAAGCCATGGCCAGGACGGCGCCCAACCCGGCTCCGGACGCCACGCCGATCAGGTATGGATCAGCCAATGGGTTGCGAAACAAGCCCTGGTAAGCCGCGCCGCTGCCAGCCAGGGCCGAGCCCACCAGGGCAATCAGGACTGTGCGCGGCAGGCGAATGCGCCAGATGATCGTATCCAGAACCTGGTTGTTGGCCTGCCCGATCAACGCGTGCCAGACATCACCCGGAGAAATAAAAACTGAACCGATTGCAATGCTTAGGATGAGAGCAGCAACCAGCAGAAGACTCGACCAGGCGAAGGGCAAAAGTGTTTTTTTCATTTATTCAATCAGGCTGGCTGGCCCTGGCAGGCCAGCCAGCAGTCAACCTATTTGGACAACTCTGGGTGCAGTAGTTTGGAAAGGGCCTCCAGACCATCCACCAGGCGCGGACCGGGGCGGCTGACCAGGTTATCGTCAAAGCTAAAAACCTTTTGAGTGGTGACAGCCTTTAGTTTTTCCCAGCCAGGCCGCTGGCCAACAGATTCGATGCTGACTCCCCACATCGAATCGCCCAGGATGATCATATCCGGGTCGCTGGAGACAATCTGTTCCGCGCTAACCTGCGGATAGGAATCCTTGATACCAGCCTGGGTGGTCATGTTCAGCCCGCCAGCGCGTGTGATCAACAGGTCCACAAAGGTGTTGGGGCCAACCGTGTAGGGTTTGGCCGGGTCGGTTGCATCCAATTCATAGAAAACCACCGGCCTGGCAGTCAAAACCTTGATATTCTGATCAACAGCCGCAACCCGTGCCTTGAGCTTAGTGATCAGGGCCGCGGAATCCAGTTCATGACCGGTCAGGCTGGCAACAATATTGAGGTTGGCGTACATATCTTCAAGTGTGGCCGGGTTTTTGAGATAATAGACATTCAATCCCAGGTCTTTCATCTGCTTGACCATATCTGCGTTATTGATTTCAGCCAGCAGGACCAGGTCGGGTTTTAGCGCAACCAATTTTTCAAAATCATATTTTTCAAAACCGCCCAGGCTGGGCAGATTTTTAACTTCGGCCGGATAATCTGAGACGTCATCGCGCCCGATGACCTGTGGACCTGCGCCAACTGCAAAGAGCAGCTCGGTGTTGGAAGGTGCCAGCGAAACAATTCTTTGGGCCGGGCCAGCCAGCAGATCGGAAGAGCACACGTCTGAACTCCAGTCACCTGAAGCTATC
>CAZLJB010000053.1:0-2751 GCA_964559195.1 uncultured Anaerolinea sp.
CGATCAGCCCTTGAATATATATTCAGGATTAGATTGAGAGTGCACAGCGGAAACCGTGGGAATTCAGCGCTGAATCTAAAGGCATTCCCCAAAAACGACCAGCTGGCCGAATCAGATCGGCATGGCTGTCAAATGAACCACCTTTCAAAACTCGATATTCACCCCAGACCGGACCGGGAGGATTGGCGGTTGGTGAAACCTGGTAATAATTTTTACTATAAAAATCATTGACCCACTCCAATACATTGCCCGACATATCCATGGCACCATACGGGCTCATGCCTTTTAAATACTCGCCAACCGGATTGGTGTCATTTTGATTAAAAATAGCCAGGTCCGTCCCCGGAGGTTGATTTCCCCAGGGAAAAAGGCGTCCATCCACGCCTCGGGCTGCCTTTTCCCATTCGGCTTCGCTTGGCAGGCGCACTTTCATCCCTATCAAACGAGACAGCCAGCCGCAAAATGCGACGGCATCCTGCCAGTTCACATTAACGACCGGGTGATTTTCCTTTCCGAGTGGGATGGCTCCATTTTGCCAGTAAAGCGGCGGATGATGTTGAGAGTCTTGCAAGAAAACCCGGTACTGACGATTGGTAACCTGTACCTGACCAATTAGATATTCAGAAAGATAGATTGTATGCTGAGGCTTCTCGTCCTTGCGCGCATCAGGATCCTTGAAAGTATCACTCCCCATCAAGAATTTACCGGCTGGCACACGTACAAACTCCATAACAACGCCAGTCGCAAGCTGAAGATTTAAGGCCCGCATCCTGCGCAATTCGCTTTCACGCAGTGCTTTCTGATCTGCCAGTTTTCGCAGCAGGTCTTCTGCCATTTTCTCGGCGCGGGCTTTATGCTCAAGATCTACCCGCGCCTCCTGTTCGCGTTGTTCGGCCACAGCCCTGGCTTCCTGCGTCCGCTTCTCGAGTTCAGTCCGGAATTGGAAATCCTGGGCCATTTTTTCAGATTGTCTTTGATGATCAAACTGCTCCCTTTTTGTGGCATCTCTCAGGACAGCATAGGCTTCGTTAATTTTTTTTAGCCTTTCCTCAGCCCTGGCTTTACTTTCAGGAGAAGCAAACTTATCGGGATGCCAAGCCTGGACCAGGAAGCGATATTGCGCTTTGATCTGATCCTGGGTGGCGTCAATTTCCAATTCCAATACATCATAGTAGTTGATCATAAAATCCAGTTGCCTGCGCTATGTTCCGGGTAATAACCAGGCAATCCTGACTAGAAAAATGCCCGGTGGAACGGTGTCTTCCTACCAAACCTTTCACACCATGGGTTTTTTCCTGGATAGGCGATTTTTTGGAAAGTTGACAAGCTGACTGCGGTGTGATTATTTTTTACCAATGGTACCCCATACGGAGAAAATCAGCTTCAGAATAGGGTATCCAGGCGAAATCCAACCTGCTGGAATGTCACCCATTAATCAGGTTATATTATAATTCGCGCCTGACTTGATTTACTCGTACAAATTAGCCAGGGTTTGTTTTAAGATTGAAAGCGAACCGGGCAAGGATGTCTTATGAAATACCATATTTGGACTGAAGGCTGCCAGATGAACGTGGCAGATTCGCAACGGGTTGGATCGGCACTGGAACATTTGGGTTACAGCCATACTGAACAGATCGAAGCTGCTGATGTGATCGTGATGAATACCTGCGTGGTGCGCCAATCTGCTGAAGATAAGGCTTATGGGCGACTCAGCTCACTCAAACCATTGAAACAGAAAAACCCGGGCTTGATCATTAATTTAATGGGCTGCCTGGTGGGTGTACGCGGACATGAGAAGCTCAGAGCTGTCTTCCCATACGTAGATGTCTTCTCGCCTCCATCCGATCCTGGCCCATTGGTCTCGTTTTTAACCCAGGGCGAGATTCGTTCGAACGAGGATGCTGAAACCACCCGCCGTTTTTTGGCCATGGACGAAGAACTGATCCTGCCTGTGGCAGAGCGTGGAAACCTGGTTTCTGCACATGTCCCGATCGTGTATGGCTGTTCACATGCCTGTACTTTTTGCATCATCCCTTACAAGCGCGGGGTGGAACGTTCCCGCCCGGTGGGCGACATCGTCAGTGAAGTCCGCTCACTGGCTGCACAGGGCGTAGGCGAAGTAACCCTACTTGGACAGATTGTTGATCGCTACGGCAAGGACATTCCGGATGGTCCAAACCTAGCCGGGTTACTTAAACTGGTCAGCGAAGTGGATGGTATCCAACGGGTACGCTTTCTGACATCCCACCCCAATTACTTCGGCGATGAATTGATCGACGCCATTGCCAGCCTGCCCAATGTCATGCCGCATATTGAACTGCCTATCCAGGCCGGTGATGACACGGTGCTGGAAAATATGCACCGTGGCTATACCCAGCAGAATTATCGCGATATCGTGGCTAAAATCAGGGCTAAAATTCCGGGCTGTTCGATCGCGACCGATATTATCGTCGGCTTCCCGGGAGAAACTGAAGAACAGTTCATGCAAACCTACCAGGTATTGGCTGATCTGAAGCTGGATGTAGCCCACCTGGCACGTTATTCCTTACGAGAAGGCACAGTAGCTACCCGGCGTATGCAGGATGACATCAGCGACGATGAGAAAATGCGTCGTTTCCGGCTGTTAGAAGATCTGCAGGAGCAGATCGGTGGCGAGATCAACGCAAAATACCTGGGACAAACCATCCCGGTCTTGTTTGAGGAGAAAGTCAAGGGCCGCTGGCGTGGCAGAACTCCCACCAATAAGTTGGT
>CAZLJB010000053.1:2851-8319 GCA_964559195.1 uncultured Anaerolinea sp.
CGGCTGCGCGTGGGATGGCGCAGTTTACGAAGCGCCTTGGCTTCAATCTGGCGAATACGCTCACGGGTTACATTGAAATAACGGCTGACTTCTTCCAGGGTATGGTCTTTGCCATCCAGCAAACCAAAGCGAAGCTCAAGTACCTGGCGCTCACGATCTGAGAGGGCCGCCAGGACATGCTGAACTTGTTCCTTGAGCATTTCACGGGCAGCGGCATCCATTGGCTCAAGTGCATCATCATCCTGAATAAAATCACCCAACTGGGACGAATCTTCGTCTCCCACCGGACCTTCCAGAGAAACAGGCTCTTCGGCTGAACGCAGAATCCGGTAAACCTTGGCAGTCGCGGTTTCCCAGCGATGCTGGAGTTCGGGTTCGAGCGGCTGGCCTTCGGCCCTGGCGCGCAGAATGGCCTGGACATCTTCAGTTGGCAAATAGCCCACTTCCAGGGCGAGTTCATTGGTGTTAGGTTCGCGCCCATACTGCTGCACAAGCTGACGTTGAATCCGCAGAATGCGTGTGATTGACTCAAACAGGTGGACAGGAATGCGAATGGTGCGGGCCTGTTCGGCAATCGAACGATTAATCGATTGGCGGATCCACCAGGTGGCGTAGGTGCTGAATTTGAAACCACGGCGCGGGTCAAACTTGTTCACCGCCCTCAGCAGCCCCAGGTTTCCTTCCTGGATCAGATCCAAAAACGAAATACCTCGGCCAAGGTAACGCTTGGCGACGCTTACCACCAGCCGCAAATTAGCTCGAATGAGTGCCTGATTGGCATCTTCATAACGCTGCTCAAGCACCTTGGTGTCATAAACCAGGTCATCATCAGCCGGCAGAATATTATAAAGAACCGAATTGGTGGGGAAACCAGAACCATCCCCCCGAAAATATTTTAATAACCAGTCGGCTGAGTGTGGCGGGAGCAAATACAAGCTTACAAACAAATTAAAAGCATTGCCAGCCAGCCCATTCCACAGCGTATCATGACCCCACTGCCCGTTATCCAGAAAAGCGCGCAAATAGGATGGCGAATCAATATTCCAGCCCTGCCGCAAAGCCTGCGCGGATGCCAACACCAGGCCCATATCCGGGATATGCACATCCACGCGACAGGCATCTTCTTCAAATCGTCGCCAAGAAATCAACAATTCATCAATAATGAAATGATAGATGGCACGCAAACGCCCGGCTTCAGCCTGGTCGTTCCGACGTTCCAAGGTTTTAAATAACCGCTGGGCTTCGATCACGGTTGAGAGACGGAATTCGCTGTCCGAATCCAGTAGTTTTACCTGGCCAATTTCACGCAAATACAACCGGACCGGGTCCTCGGAAAGTTCTTCAGCGAGAGCCGGATGAAAAAGTTCAAGCGGCTCATCCACCTCAATCTCAACTGCATCCTCTGGAGCGATATCAATATCGTCCACCTCGGCCGACATCTCATCATTTTCAAGGTCGGCGGGCTCGGGCACCAGATCTTTAGGACTTTTAATCTCACGTTTTTTTCGGGCCATAGATTATTTTTGCCTATATTCGATTAATTTACGACGCGCTTCATCCAGACGATTTAGCATACGTCCGTACTGCAGCATTAATTGCTGGTAATTTATGGTACTTAATGAGCCTGCTTGCTGTGCATCCTCGATCATAAAACGCAGTTGATTAACGCTCAGGTTCATGGATTGCTGCCTGACCTGTAAAACCTGGCGGGTTAGTTCATCCAACAGTCGATCATCGGCACCCTTGGGCGGTCGTTGCGCTTGCAAGCTGACATACGTATCCCTCAGACTCTGATCAAGATGTGCTTCGACGTAATGAGCCTGCTCGGATTCATCCTGCTCAAGGGATTGTTGGATCAAACGCAAGATCATCTGATGGTCAGTATACTCGAAATCCAGCGCCGAAAGCGCCAGCAGCCCGGATTCTTGCAGGCGGCGATCGAGATGCGGCAGCAAATCCGGCCGGCGTAGGAGCAAGGCCAGGCAGGATAATTCAACTATTTTAACACCCGTGGGCGCGCTAATTGTCTGCGATTGTTTTTCGGGCACTTCCTTGCTTTTGGTTGACTGCCGGCGGGATGGACTGACAGGAGCCCTGGCTCCGCTCAGACTGCGCTCATCAACCCGCAGACGACGAGAAAGCATCTGGCGATAAGAATCTCGCTCAACGGGATCCTGAAGATCTTCAATCAATGGAATGATGTGGGCCGCAATCTCACTTTTGACCTTGGGATCGTTGAGATCCTGCCCGGTTGACAGGGAATCAAGAACGTGCTCCACAATGGGTTTGGCCGCTGCAATCAGGTCAGCCCATTCCTGCGGATTGCGAGCCACGATCTCATCCGGGTCAAGCCCATCCGGCATACTGGCCACACGCAGATCAGCCTGCAAACGTGCTTCATGACGCAACAGGCCGTGGGCATCAAAGCGGAGCACCTCTTCTCGATCCATCGAGGCGCGAGCCGCATCCAAACCACGCAGCACAGCCTTCTGCCCGGCCGTATCAGGATCCAGCGCCAGAACAATCTTGCGCGTGAATTTCTTAAGTAAACGAATCTGATCCTCGGTCAGAGCAGTCCCCATCGGAGAAACCACGTTTTCATAACCCGCCTGGTGGACAGCCATAACATCCAGGTAACCTTCCACGATAACCGCCTGGTTGGCAGCGCGAATGGGTTTACGAGCGCGATCCAGGCCATAGAGCAAGCGGCCCTTGTCAAACAGGGCCGTCTGGGGCGAATTCATAAACTTGGGAATATCGTTTGGATCAAGGATACGCCCGCCAAAGCCAGTCATTTTTCCGTTTTCATCTCGAATCGGGATCATGATGCGATTACGAAATTTGTCATAATAGCCGCCGGAATCGCGTTCAGCCAATAAACCCACATCCAGCAATTCCTGTTCTGTGAAGTTTTTGGTTTTGAAATGGTTCAGGAGGACATCCCACCCGGCGGGCGCATAGCCCAATCCAAAATTCTCAATGGTTTGGGGCGTCAGGTTGCGATTTTTAAGCAAATACTCTAGCGCCGGCGCACCGAGCGGGGTATTGAGCAAATAATGGCGATAAAAGGTGGCAACCTCTTCCAGCAAGTTACGCAGGCGTTGATTTTCTTCCTTTTGTTCAGGGCTGGGGGCATGCAGCTCTTCCAATTGCACCCCGGCGCGTTCGGCCAGGCGCTGCAGGGCCTCCTTAAAGTCGATACCTTCCTTCTTCATGACGAATTTGAAGATATCACCACCATCGTTACATTCGCCAAAACATTTCCAGGTGCCGGTTTCGGGCCAGATTACAAAAGCCGGAGTGCGGGTATTAGAATGGAAAGGGCAAAAACCAGTCTGGGTACGACCACTCCGACGCAGTTTTACGCCGGCCTCGGATGCGAGGTCGACGATGTCGATACGGGCTTTAATGTCATCAATGGAAGTCATGGCAAATGTATTATAGACTCGCTTCTAATGTGACGCAACTAAAATCGCATTAGAATAATTCCGGCTGACCAGGTTGAAGTTTTGTCCTAAAAATGCAACCCACAAAAAAAAAGATACAGGGAGCAAGTTTTTCCCTGTATCTCGATATAAAAAGTGGGAGGTGAACAAATACCAGCCCTTCAGGTTTGACAAAAAAATCCGGGGCGATTAAAACCCTTCGAGCTTGCTCAAATCTGCGATGCCATTTGCCAGAGCAGCAATCTGTTGAAGAATACCCAGGCGATTCTGGCGGACAATATCATCATCAGACATGACCAACACTTTATCAAAAAAGTTGTTGATCAATGGAATGAGCGGTAAAACAACATTGAAAAGATTGTCGATTGACTCAATTCGGACATCACCCGCCGATTGAATGGCTTTATATAACTCACGCTCGGCCTCGTCATCAAACCGGGCAGGGATAATCTGGAACTGGAGGGCGCCGGCACTGCGAACAATTCGGACACAACGCGCATAAGCATCCAGTATGGAAATCCAATCCGGACGGGCGACCCAAATCATCAACTGCTTGACCGCCTGGACAGCCCCGGCAGGATTATTGGAACGAGCCGCCAAAACCGCGTCAACCACATCATATTTATAACCCTGATCATTCATGACCACTTTGAGGCGCCCGGCGATAAAGTCAAAAACCTGGGCCTTGTTCTCATCCGTGACGGGCAGCGGTTGGGTGGCCGCCGATTTATCCAGCGCTGCGCGAAGATCAAAATCAAGCGCATGCTCAATCAACGGCTGGACAATACCGATCGCGGCGCGGCGCAAGCCAAAGGGGTCTTTAGCGCCACTGGGCACCAATCCAGCAGCAAATAAACCTACCAGCGAGTCGAGACGGTCCGCCAGAGCTACAACCAGACCAATTTTGCTTTTTGGAACAGGCTGGTATTGTTCCCCGATCGCAACCGCCACGTCTGAACTCTCGCCAGAACGAAGCGCGTATTCACGCCCGATAATACCCTGCAGGGAGGTCATCTCGGTCACCATCTGGGTGGTCAGATCCGCCTTGGACAGAAAAACTGCGCGCTGTACATCATGGGCCTGGCGCTCGTCAAAAGCCAGCATGGCTGCCAGATCCGGCGTAAGCCTGAGCATCCGCTCTGATTTGTCCAACATTGAGCCAAGTTTTGTCTGAAAGATGAGTGTTTTCAGCCCGTCTCGATAATAGGCCAGGGGCTGCTTGATATCTTCACGCACAAAGAAATTGGCATCGGCAAAGCGCGCACCCAGGACATGCTCGTTCCCATGGGTAACAATCTGGATATCCTGATCATCGCCGTTGCGAATAGCAATAAAATAGGGCAGAAGCACATGCTCCGACCCATCAGCAGCCGATTCGACTGGGAAATAACGCTGATGCTTTTTCATGGTTGAAATCAAGACATCGCGCGGCAGGGTCAGGAATTCCGGGTTAAAACTACCCAGAATGGGGGTGGGCATTTCCACCAGGTTGGTCACTTCGGCCAGTAGCCCGGGCTCAATGATAGCCTGACCACCCACGGATAGGGCAGCCTTTTTGACCAATTCAACAATCGATGCGGAACGTTTGGCACTCTCAAGGGTGATACCGGCCTGGCGGATGGTGTCAAAATAGGCATTCGCTGAAGAAATATAGATCTCGGGAGAATCAAATGGTCGCAAACCACGCGTTATGTTCCCGGATTTAACACCAGCGTACTCAAAGGGGATGGCGGAAGACCCAAGCATGGCCACCAGCCAGCGCAGCGGTCGTGAGAAAGCCACACCGGAATTGTTCCATTTCATGGATTTTTCAAATTTGATGCCAGCCACAAAAGCTGGCAGGGCCTCGGAAAGCACCTGGTGCGCCGGGCGGCCTTTCTGGCTGACAATCGCAACCACATACCTGCCGCCATCGATTTCACGTACCTGCAGATCGACGGTATTGACGCCATTTTTTTTGGCAAAACCCAGGGCGGCGGGAGTGGCAACCCCGGCAGAATCGAAAGCACGATCGGCGGGTGG
>CAZLJB010000053.1:8419-11907 GCA_964559195.1 uncultured Anaerolinea sp.
CCAGGGCGGCGGGAGTGGCAACCCCGGCAGAATCGAAAGCACGATCGGCGGGTGGCCCTTTGACCAAGTCTTCACGATCAGGCTGCTGTGGAGAAAGCGACTCAACATAAACGACCAGACGGCGGGGAGTGGCATACGTTTGCACGGCGGCGTGTTCGAGACCCAGGGAAGCCAGCCAGACGGGAACCCGCTCACTGATTTGGGAAAGAGCCGAATCCACATCGCCAGCCGGAAACTCTTCCACACCGATTTCGAGCAGGAAAGGGGCCGGATGGAGCTCGTAGCTCACAACCAGACCTGACGGCTGATCGCCCGTCTGCACGGCTTGGCGATCCTTAAGCAAAGGATATTCAAGCTGTTTTCGTTGTTCCAGGTAGGCTTCAGCCACCTTGCGAGCCATTTCACGCATGCGCCGGAAGTAACCCTGGCGCTCAGTAACGCCAATCGCACCACGCGCATCCAGAATATTGAAAGTATGCGAACATTTCAAAACATAGTCATGGGCTGGCAACACCAGGCCCTGTTCCAGGCAGGCATTACACTCGCTGGCATATAGTTCGTACATTTGCCGGGCATTTTCAACCCCGGCGATCTCGTAATAATACTTGCTGTGCTCGAATTCTTCCTGGCGGCGCACATCTCCATAATTGATGCCTGGTGCCCAGGGTTCACCCCAGATGGATGGCGCATCATTAAGTGCAATCAGGATGCGGTCCAACCCATAAGTGATTTCCACCGCCACCGGGTCGAGCGGCAACCCACCAACCTGTTGGAAGTAAGTAAATTGAGTGATCTCCTGGCCATCCAACCAGACTTCCCAGCCCAGGCCCCAGGCTGAAATGGCGGGCTGTTCCCAGTTATCTTCCACGAAACGGATATCGTGCTGACGCGGGTCGATGCCAATCGACTTGAGCGAATCCAGATAAAGTTCCTGCGGGTTGCCAGGATCAGGTTTTAGGATGACCTGGAACTGGTAATGCATCTGCAGGCGATTGGGGTTTTCTCCATAACGGCCATCATCCGGCCGGACAGAAGGCTCAACATAGGCCACATTCCATGGTTCAGGGCCGAGTACACGCAAAAAGGTGGCCGGGTTCATGGTGCCGGCGCCGACCTGGGTGTAGTATGGCTGCCAGATGACGCAGCCCCGGTCAGCCCAGTAGGTTTGTAATTTCAAGATGATGGATTGGAAAGTGTGTTTTTGAGTCATTTGGAGTTCCGCCAGGCAGTATTCGAAAATAGGTGAATGGAAAGCAATAATTGCTGGGAAAAGATTATACCTTTAAAGACTCACCTGCAAAAAGACGCTTTTACCACAGATCAGACAAATCAGAACCGCAGATTTACGCTGATTTGGTGATTACGCAGATTGAAATCCGTGCCACCTGCGAAATCTGCGCCATTAGGTAAATCTGCGGTTCAGACAATGGAGTGGCCTGCGCACCGAAGTACGCAGGAAGATTTTGAAAAACTTTGTGTTGCTTTGCGGTTAAAATTTAGACTCTGCGAACTGAGCGTGCCCGGCGGTTATGACTTTTTGCAGTGGACTCCTTAATATGAAAAACTATCCCCTGGCTTCAGGATGTGCACCTGGGTCGGGTTTGACTGACTGGCGGTTTCGGTGGCAACCCGAGCGGCCCAAAGCTGTGGGTCCTGGTGGATGACCTCCCAGGTATTGAAATGGATGGGGATGACATGTTTTGGCGCCAGCATTTTAACAGCCCGGATGGCATCATCGGGGCCCATGGTGTAATTATCGCCAATCGGCAAAATTGCCAGGTCCAGGCCTTCCTCGCCGATCAATTTCATATCGCCAAATAGCCCGGTATCGCCAGCAAAATAGATTTTTTTTGCATCCTGGGTGGTCAGCAGGAAGCCGGCCGGGTTCCCACCATTTGAGCCATCCGGAAGAGCCGAACCATGCAAGGCCATGGTCAATTTCAAATACCCAAAGGGATAATGATAACCACCTCCGATATGCTGGGCATGCGTATTCTCAAAGCCCTGCCTTCCGAACCAGCCGCTGATCTCCGCATTGGAAATCAGCATGGCGCCAGTACGGTTGGCAATGCTGATGGCATCCCCAACATGATCGCCATGTCCATGCGTGATCAAAATATAATCGGCTGCCACCTGCTCGGGCCTGGTAGTCGTGGCCGGGTTGCCATGAAAAAATGGATCGATCAATAGTTTGAGACCACTGGTCTCCAAACCAAGAGTGGCGTGCCCAAACCAAGTCAATTTATTGGTCATATTTGCCTCCATAATAGGGTTATTTACAAGTATAGGCAAAAAGCCATCTCAGGTCAAATTTATTTTAAGATCAGGTGTTGCACAAGACCAAAAACGCTCTATAATATCCACATTCTATAACGCGGAGGAATTATGATATCAAAACCCACTTTGAAAGAACGCTGGAGTTACTGGTTCGATAATTACATGTCGCGGGGAACACTGGCCCTAATCGGCGGTTTGACGGCCATATCACTGTTCATCATCCTGGTGATGGCTGCGGTGATCAGCCTGGGAGGGGTTGCTCTGGCCCCGGAAGGCTCGACCGAAGGGCTGACTTTTGTTGAAGCCGCCTGGGAAGGCCTGATGCGGACGCTGGATGCCGGTACCATGGGCGGCGATGCTGGATGGGGCTTCCGTTTGGCCATGTTTGTGGTCACAGTAGGCGGTGTTTTCTTTATCAGCACCTTGATCGGCGTTCTGACAGCAGGTGTTGAAGGAAAAATTGAAGAGCTGCGCAAAGGCCGCTCGCGAGTACTCGAAAATGAACATACCATCATACTGGGCTGGTCCCCGCAAATTTTCACCATCATCCCGGAAATTGTGGCAGCCAACGAAAACCAGTCCAAAGGTGTTATCGCTATCCTGGCTGACAAAGATAAAGTTGAAATGGAAGAGGAAATCCGTGCCCGCGTAGGCACAGCGAGCCAGGGCAAGACAACCATCATCTGCCGCTCCGGACAACCAATCGATCCATCTGAACTGGAAATTGTCAGCCCGCATACAGCGCGTTCCATTATTGTCCTGCCGCCCGAAGAAGGTGATCCGGATTCATGCGTGATCAAGACTGTCCTGGCCTTGACCAATAATCCCAACCGGCGCGCCGAACCCTATAACATCGTGACGCAAATCAGTGACCCACGCAATCTGGATGTCATCAAAATGCTGGGGACAAAAGATAAAGTCCATGCAGTACTGACCGGGGAAGTAATTGCGCGCGTGACTGCTCAAACCAGCCGCCAATCCGGTCTTTCGATGGTCTATACCGAGCTGCTCAATTTTGGTGGTGATGAAATTTACTTTAAAGCAGAAACTGCGCTGGTGGGAAAGATGTTCTCTGAAACACTAAGCGCCTATGCAGACTCATCCATCATCGGCATTCAGAAGGCAGGTGGCGGCATCAAGCTAAACCCGGCCATGAATACCAGATCGGAAGAGCGTCGTGTAGGGAAAGAGTGTTCAGAGCCGTGAGGATC
>CAZLJB010000054.1:0-11891 GCA_964559195.1 uncultured Anaerolinea sp.
ACGGCTCTGAACACTCTTTCCCTACACGACGCTCTTCCGATCTCCTGGTCAAGACAGAATCTCCTGAATGAAAACGTCCCTGCGGATCGGATCATCGTATCCGGGAACCCGGTTATTGATGCGCTTAAACAGGTGGCGGGCCAACCAATGCCTGCACAGGTCATAGAGCTGCTGAAAACGATCGGGGACGCCAGGCTGATCCTCGTCACGGCCCACCGGCGCGAAAATTTCGGCTTGCCATTGGAAAATATTTGTGATGCGCTCAAAACCCTGGCTGAATATTATGGGAATAGCCTGCATATCGTTTACCCGGTACATCTTAATCCTAATGTTCAAAACACAGTTTATTCCCGCCTGGCAAATTCTCAACATATCACACTCTTACCACCCCTTGATTATTTGCCGATGGTACAACTGCTTAAAAAGACAAGCCTGGTACTGACCGATTCGGGTGGTTTGCAGGAAGAAGCTCCGGGCTTGGGCATCCCGGTTCTGGTCATGCGAGCCACCACAGAACGCCCGGAAGGCATCGATGCCGGCACGGTAAAATTGGTAGGCACACAAACCTCTGATATTGTCAGTGCAGCGCGCGACCTGCTCGACAATCCACTTGAATATGAAAAAATGGCTCGCTCTGTTAACCCATATGGTGACGGGCACGCTTCAGAAAGAATTGTTGAGGCCCTGCTGAATTATGGGGACCAGGTTTCTCTTAACTAAGTTCCGGCCTGGCTGACGGTAGACCTGAACCGAGCAAAACCGGCTGCAGTTATAAATTTACCGACCAAAACAACAATATTTAATTACTCTGGGAATTCCAGATTGTCGTTTATCCGGTTCCCTGGGTACCTCCTAAGGAGAAAAAATGATAACAAAATCCCCAATCACCCTGAAAATTTCCCTGCCGGCTTTTATTCTGATTACTGCCTGCATCCTGACAGCCTGCAATCTCCCGGGCAGTCAAACCACGCTCCCCACACCATCTTTTCCAACCGCCCAACCTACCAGCGGACCAGTTATCGTGCTCCCGACTGTAGTAACGCCTCCACCGGCGATCACCACCCCGGCCGCGGATGTTCCGGCTGTTCCCGTTCCAACCCTTGCGCTACCCCCAACCAACTTGCCTCCAACTGCAATTCCGCCCACCGCAGTGCCCCCTACCGTGGCTCCCATCCCATCGACAACCATTCCGGGAGCTGTTCGCATCAATTTTGCACCCGGCGCTACGGAGGGGATTATTGAAGGTCAAATCCAACCAGGCCAGGTATTGAATTATCTGGTGGGTGCGGCTCAGGGCCAACCCATGCTGGTAGCAACAGATTCTATTAATCACGATGTAACCTTTGCACTGGTTGGACTTGGTAATGGGCAGGCGCTTCTGGATTCTATCCAAAAGCTAAACTCCTGGCAGACCATTCTTCCAGCAACCCAGGATTATTTGATCCAGGTTATCGGCGGAACCAGCCTGGAAAATTTCAGTCTGAATGTCACTACCCCAGCCCGGATAAATTTTGATCCCGGGGCTATTTCAGCAGTAAGGCAGGGCAACACCCCGGGCGGGTTTACCGTCTCCTATGTACTGCGAGCAAATGCAAACCAACAAATGGACATCAACCTGACCGCCCCAAATGGGAATGCGGTTTTGAGCATCTATGGCTACCAGGATGGGCAGCCCTATTTGCGTTCAGTGGTTGAATCAACTATTTTTAGCTTGAAGCTTCCTGCTAGCCAGGATTATATTATCCAGGTGGTACCCATGGCTGGGCAGGTTGCACCTTATATCATGAATATAACTGTCAAATAACGGGCACAAACCCAGGCCGCATTCGTAAGCCTGGATTTGAACCCAGAAAATATCCCGCTTTGATGAAACACACTTATCCGATTGTAATGCGCGACTCAACCAGTGGGCTCTGGTTGCAATTCAATCACCCCACACAAATCATCAGTGCATCAGTACCGGAGCAGGTACTTCCCGCTTTGCGGGAAATAACTGCCGCCGTTGATCGCCATGGTTGGTTTGCCGCGGGTTTCATAAGTTATGAAGCCGCTGCGGGCTTTGATAGTGCCATGCTGGTACACGAGATGGATGATTTTCCTTTGCTCTGGTTCGGCCTTTATCCTGAAGTCTGTCAAACCGCCGATTTGCCACCCAAAAATGGCGAATATCATTTAGGTGAATGGATGCCATCGATCAGCCGGGAAAAATATAAATCCGGGATTGGCCAGATAAAAAAACAGATCGCGCTTGGAAATACCTATCAGGTTAATTACACTTTTCGGATCCGAAGTAATTTTTCTGGCAGCAGCTGGAGCCTGTTTGTAGATATGGTCAACGCCCAGGCGCCTGGCTATTCCGCTTATGTGGATATTGGTACACATGTCATCTGCTCAGCATCTCCCGAACTATTCTTTCGACTTAACGCAAATACCATCACCTGCCGCCCAATGAAAGGTACAACCAAACGGGGTCACTTGCTAATGGATGATAACGCCCAGGCAGATTGGTTGAAACACTCAATCAAAAATCGGGCGGAAAATGTCATGATCGTCGATATGATCCGTAACGATCTCGGACGAATTTCTAATTTTGGCAGTGTACAGGTTCCGGAATTATTTACGACCGAACGTTACCCCACTCTCTGGCAAATGACATCGACCGTAACTGCTCAAACCCAGGCATCCTTCTTAGAAATATTAACCGCCCTGTTTCCATGCGCATCAATTACCGGTGCGCCAAAACTAAGCACAATGAAAATTATAGCGGGGCTCGAAACAACTCCGCGACGAATTTACACAGGAGCGCTTGGATATCTTGCACCTGACCGTAAAGCCCAATTCAACGTGGCAATCCGCACCGTCTTAATTGAACACGATCGCGGAGAAGCCGAGTATGGTATTGGTGGAGGGATTGTTTGGGATTCCACATCCAAAGACGAATACGCTGAAGCGCTGCTAAAGGCTCGCGTCCTGACCACCCACCAGCCCGAATTTTCACTATTCGAAACGCTGCGTTGGACCCCCCAGGAAGGGTATTTTCTACTAGAAGAACATCTAAAACGTCTGGCAGATTCAGCAAATTATTTTGGCTTCCCTTTTGAAATCAATAAA
Organism: uncultured Anaerolinea sp.; assembly: GCA_964559195.1. Classification (GTDB taxonomy): domain Bacteria; phylum Chloroflexota; class Anaerolineae; order Anaerolineales; family Villigracilaceae; genus UBA5195. The sequence goes on from CAZLJB010000054.1 coordinate 3,112, forward strand.
GCCACACAACTAATCCTGGCAAATATAAATTCCAGCCGGAATACCCAACCACAGCGTGTTCGTTTACTGCTTGACCGGCAAGGTAATCTCGATCAACAGTTATTCCCTCTTTCAGATACCATAGAAGAAAAACCCTGGAGGGTAAGAATCGCGCTCGCCCCAATTAACAGTGCCGACCTTTTCTTATATCACAAGACCACCTGGCGAGATGTCTACGAAAAAACTCGCCGAAATTTACCCGACTGCGATGAAGTTTTATTATTTAATGAACGCGGCGAATTGACCGAGGCCACCATTGCCAACCTGGTATTTGAGTTGGATGGCGAACTTGTCACCCCTCCTGTAGCATGCGGCTTACTGGGAGGAACCTTCAGATCACACCTGCTCAAACAAGCAAAAATCCGCGAAAATATTATCACTCTGGCTGACTTACCTCGTTGTACCCAAATTTTCCTGATCAATTCTGTCCGAGGCTGGATTAAAGCAAAATTATTATCAAACACAAATCCCCAGGATGGATATTGATTCTGTTGATTTCTACTGCTTCAGATTAGCTGTCTTCCTTACAGGTATCCTATGACCAATCATCTCCTAAACGAAAACTCACCCTACCTGCTGCAACATGCCCATAACCCGGTGGATTGGTACCCATGGGGAGATGAGTCCCTGAATCGTGCTCGGGCTGAGGATAAACCCATATTCATCTCAATTGGATACTCAGCCTGCCATTGGTGCCACGTCATGGAACGAGAATCTTTTGAAAACGAAAGCGTCGCAGCCTTGATGAACGCTAATTTTATTAACATCAAGGTAGACCGGGAAGAACGACCAGATTTGGACAGCATTTACATGGCTGCAACTGTTGCCATGACAGGCTCAGGCGGCTGGCCCATGTCAGTCTTTCTTTCTCCAGACTTGCGTCCGTTTTACGCTGGCACCTACTTCCCCCCTGAGCCTCGTTTTAATATGCCTTCATTCACAGATCTGTTGATTGCCATTTCAAAAGCCTGGCAGGAACAACGCTCTGAAATAAATCGAGTGAGCAATCAGGTCATCGAGCATATTCAGCGCCAGTCTGGCGGGTCTGGGCAGGCCGGATTGCCTCTCACTCATGCTCTGCTATCCAACGCAGCCGACCTCCTGGTTAAATCTTACGACTGGGGCTTTGGAGGTTGGGGGGAAGCACCTAAATTTCCTCAGCCAATGACCATCGAGTTTCTATTATGTCGGGGAACGCAAACCACACCTGGGATTAAGAACGAAGCCCGCCAGAAATATATCCAAACCGCAAGCCACGCGCTTCATGCCATGGCGCGAGGGGGGTTGTATGATGTTGTCGGCGGCGGCTTCGCACGCTACAGCGTTGATCAGATCTGGAAAACACCCCATTTCGAAAAAATGCTATACGATAACGCTCAACTCGCCCAGGTATATTTGCATGCCTTCATGGTCACTGGGGAACCAAAATTCCGGCAAATCTGTGAACAAACTCTGGATTTTATTCTTCGCGAAATGAAACATTCGTCCGGTGGGTTTTTCAGCAGCCTGGATGCCGATTCTGAGGGCCAGGAAGGCAAGTATTACACCTGGGATTTTCAGGAATTACAAACAAACCTGGGCACAGATTTTGAATTCTTTAAATCAGCATACGGATTATTCCCTTCACAAAAAAAACAATCCGATTCACTTGACAGCTCTACCGACCAGCTTATTCTTCAACGCAATCTCGATGACAAATCACTTTCCGCACGGTTTAACCTCACAACGGATGAAGTCAATTCCCGGCTGGCAAATTGCCATAAAAACTTATTGAATGCCAGAAATCAGCGCATCCGCCCGGGCACAGACGATAAGATCCTGACCGCCTGGAACGCCATGACGCTCAGTGCCTTCGCCGAGGCCGGCAAGTATTTATCCAGACCTGATTATTTGGAAGCCGCCACCCAAAACGCAACTTTTTTACTGTCCAACCTGAAAATAAATGGCCAATTACAGCGTTCCTGGCGAAATCAATCCGCCAGGCATCCGGCTTACCTGGAAGATTATGCCAGCCTGATTTTAGCCCTATTAACCCTTTACCAATCGACTCCTGAATTAACCTGGTATGTCAGCGCCGTCGATCTGGCAGCTGATATGATCGAACATTTCACGGACCCAGCGGGAGGCTTTTTTGATGTTCGAGACGACCAGCAAAATATCCTATTAAGGCCAAAAGATATCCAGGATAATGCCACGCCATCCGGGAGTGCCCTGGCTGCCACGGCTCTCCTGCTGCTAGCGGAATACGATGACCGTACTGATTGGAGAAAAATGGCGGAGGAAATGCTGGCAGGTATTTTGGAATCAGCCGTTCGCTATCCAACTAGTTTTGCCAAATGGCTATCTGCCGCAGATTTCGCACTGGGCCCAACCAGGCAGGTAGTGATTATGGGAGATTTCAAAGAACCCAATACCCAGGAGCTCTGGTCAATTCTGTGGCAAACTTACCAGCCTCGGCAGATCAGCGCCGTATCATCCTACCCTCCCAGCCCAGAAGCCCCCGCTCTTTTTAAAGACCGGCCATTGCTGGGTGGATTGCCCACTGCCTATGTATGCCAGGGTTTTGTTTGCCAAACGCCAGTAACGTCAAAAACTGAATTTATCTCGCAATTAGGGCAATCATCAAACCTGGAAGGGTAAAAAGGTGCCGCAAAACCAGACTCCATTTTTGCCAAATCCATTTTCACAGGTCTTACAAAAACTTCCCAATCGGGTGTTTAATCAAAATACATTACCAATTAAGGGAAACGAAATTTGTCTGACAATATCATCTTACAAGAATGATGTTTGACATTTTCAAACTAAATAAAACATGTTAAAGTATTAATAATGGCAAGATTGCGAATTAAATACGCCGAATCCTAAAATCGTCTTGCTGGCCCGTATTTTAATTATCAAAGTTTTACAAATAAAAGGTAAAATTGCTAAAATAAAAACCATATAATCCTGGAATTTTGAGTAAAAAAATACTGAAATTGATTTCCGGGCAGGCGCATTTTTTCATCTTTTTTTCTTCAATGTTCTTCGCGAAAACATTTCCAATAGAATATAAACGAGAGAAAAAGTTAAAAATAGCCTGGTATTTGCATCAACACTTTATACCCAAAAGACTGTCCTGTGACATCACACCAGCCTGGAGAAGGTTTATGCCATCAAAGGTCGATTTAGTTGCTTCAAAAACAAAACCCAGGTTTTCGGTCAATTGGAATGATATCCTTCTCAGAGCTGTACTACCAATTCTTGCCATGCTGTGTGCTTTCATTATCGGGGCCGTAGTACTTCTTTTACTAAAAGTCAATCCATTTGTCGCCTACGCATCCATCTTTACAGGCGTATTTGGGAGTATGGCTGGTTTTACCCAATCATTGGTAAAGGCCACTCCACTTCTTTTGGTAGGATTGGGTATTTGCATCGCTTTTCGAGCCAGTGTAATCAATATTGGAGCCGAAGGCCAAATCATACTCGGAGCACTTGGAGCAACCAGTTGGGCATTGTTCTTCCGAACCTGGCCAGCCTGGCTGCTCATGCCAACCACTTTGATCATGAGTTTCATTACCGGCTCATTATGGGGTTTTATTCCAGGCCTCCTTAAAGCTCGTTTTCGCGTCAACGAAATATTAAGTACTGTGATGTTAAATGCAATTGCCATCCAACTTATGAACATGCTCGTCCGTGGACCACTGATAGACCAGGCAGGAGTGGCCGCTGGTACATATCTGGCTCAGTCAGAACGTTTACCCGAAGCTGCCTGGTTACCCCGTCTCATTCCCCAGACATTATTAAATACCGGTACATTGTTGGCTGTAGTGTTGGCGTTCGTCGTATACCTGTTCCTTTGGCGCACCACGATCGGCTTTCGAATCCGAGCCGTCGGATTAAACCCTGACGCATCACGATATGCGGGCATAAACGTCGCTTTTTACCAGGCCCTCTCGCTAACCCTGGCTGGAGGCCTGGCCGGGTTGGCTGGAGCCGTGGAAGTGATGGGAGTGCATCACCGTCTCTTGGAAGGTATTACCAGCGGGTATGGGTTTTCAGGTATTGTGGCAGCCTTGTTTGGAGGACTTCATCCGCTTGGCCTTATCCCAGCTGCCTGGTTATTCGGCAGCCTTTTAGTGGGTGCCGATAAAATGCAGCGTGCCGTACAGGTCCCTTCCGCATTGATTGATATGCTGCTGGGCTTGGTAGTCTTGTTCGTAGTCGGCTCTGCATATATTTCCAAACAATGGACCATCCGACGCGCCATCATATCATCGAAATCCAGCACTGATGAAGAGGCAAAATCATGATACAGATTTTTACCCAGGCTGTTTTCATTGGAATACTCACGTCAGCAATTCGCCTAGCAACCCCTTATTTGTTTGCCGCCATTGGTGAGGCATTTGCTCAGACATCCGGCGTTGTCAATCTGGGCGTGGATGGGATCATGCTGGTAGGCGCATTTGCCGCTTTTTATGTCACCCTGACCACCGGAAATGTCTGGTTGGCAGTTCTGGCAGCTGCAATCGTTGGGCTGTTGATGGGATTGTTGATGTCATTCATCAGCGTCACATTAAAAGCCGAACAGGGGATCAGTGGTATTGGCCTCTATATGTTTGGACTGGGCCTTTCATCCTTGCTATTCAAGGTATTGGTTGGCAGTGTCCAAACCGTGGTAGGTTTTCAATCGATCAAATTACCCATATTAGGAGATATCCCTGTAATCGGTGAGATTTTCTTCAGGCACAGCCTGCCCGTCTACGCAGCTTTCCTGCTGGTTCCAATCGCCTGGTGGTTTTTAGATAAAACTACCTGGGGATTAAAGATTAAGTCTGTCGGCCAAAACCCTGCAGCAGCCGATTCGCTGGGGGTAAACGTAAACCAGGTCCGCTACTTTAGTGTTTGCGTTGGAGCTGTCCTGGCAGGCTTGGCAGGTGCGTCCCTTTCAACATCGCTTGTTAATCTGTTTCAGGAAAATCTAACTGCCGGTTTAGGCTTTATCGCGGTCGCCCTGGTATATTTTGGTGGCTGGAGACCGGTGGGAATCCTGGTCGGTGCCTTGTTATTCAGCACCGTCAACGCTTTCCAATTGTGGATGCAGGTACTCGGAGTGAAAATTCCATCCGATGTGGCAATCATGTTGCCGTACCTATTAACGATAGCAGCACTGGTGGCAGTCACGAATCGCATCCGCCAACCAGCTGCACTCAATAAGCCCTTTGAACGGGGCGAAAACTAATTCATTCCAATATTAGGAGAAAAGAAATGAAAAAGAACAGCATATTCGTGGTTTTTTCCGCACTTTTAGCAGTTATGCTTTTGGTGTCCGCCTGTGCGCCCGCTGCGCCCGCTGCACCCGCTGCTGAAGCCAAACCTGTACGCGTTGCCGTCATCATGCCCAGCGCCACCACAGACATGGCATTCAGCCAATCCATGTATTCATCACTCCTTGCTGTCCAAAAAGAAATGGGTGGTGAAACAAAAATGGAAATCAAGTATTCAGAAAACATGTTCAAAGTGCCGGATGCAGCAGCCGCTATTCGAGACTACGCCACCCAGGGCTTTGATATTGTGATTGCTCATGGCTCACAATATGGTTCATCCGTCGAAGAGATTGCCAAAGATTTCCCCAAAACAACCTTCGCCTGGGGCACAGATGTCAACACCTTCGGCCAGCCAAATATTTATGCCTATACCGCAGCCGCCCAGGAAGGTGGTTTTGTGAATGGCGTTTTGGCAGCCAAACTCACCCAGAGCAAGCAAATCGGGGTTACTGGACCAGTAGAAGTTGGCGATGCCAAGACCTACATTGATGGCTTTGTTCAGGGCGTTGCCTCAGTTGACCCATCCATCAAAGTTAACAAGACCTGGACCGGCTCCTTCTCGGATGTGGCGCTGATGACAGAAGCTGCCAAAACCCATATCTCAGCTGGTGCAGATATTCTGACTGGTTCTTCCCAATCTGTCGTTGGTTCCATCGGCGCCGCCAAGGAAAATGGCAAAGTCATGTGGTTCGGCACCCAGTCTGACCAGGCTTCTCTAGCCCCATCGCTGGTTGTCGCCAGCCAGGTTTATGATTGGACCGCCATGATCAAAGAAATCATAGCCAGCCGCGCATCCGGGACTCTGGGTGGTAAGACTTATACCCTTCAGCTAAAAAATGATGGCCTGAAAATTGCGTTCAATTCCGGCTTCAACCTGGCTGCTGACATTAAAGCCGCCGGTGACAAGGCAATCGCCGACATCAAAAGTGGCGCTGTTGTCGTAAATCCGTAATCTTTTCACCTCTTTCCAATGCCAGCCAAAAATCGGCTGGCATTGGAATTCTATTTTGTTTCGACCAAACAAATTAAATTACGACTTACCCACTACTGGTTTATTAATCAAGGCGGCATTATGGCGGCATCTACAATTCAAACCGGCGTGCAAAAACGCATCCAATCCGTTGAAATGCGCAACATTGTCAAACGATTTCCAGGTGTACTTGCCAATACCAATGTCAACTTTGATGTAAAAGCCGGTGAAGTGCACGCCTTGCTTGGAGAAAATGGCGCTGGGAAAAGCACCCTGATGCGCCAATTGTATGGATTGTATCAACCCGATCAAGGTGAGATCATCATAGATGGCAAGCCTCTCAGCTTCCAATCTCCAGCCGATGCAATTCGAGCCGGAATTGGTATGATCCATCAACATTTCATGCTTATACCTACGCTCACTGTCACAGAGAACGTAGCGCTTGGACTCAAGTCATCCCGCGAGCCCCGGTTAGATCTCGATCTGGTTGCAAAACGAATCAAAGAACTTGCACACGACTATGGGCTGAAGGTTGATCCAACAGCCTATATCTGGCAGCTTTCGGTCGGCGAACAACAACGAGTTGAAATCATTAAAGCCCTATACCGTGGAGCTGGTATCATAATTCTGGACGAACCAACCGCCGTTCTCACCCCGCAAGAAGTTAATGATCTATTCGCCACATTAAAACGCATGGTTATAGAAGGTCATGGTTTGGTCTTTATTTCCCATAAATTACATGAAGTGATGGCAATCAGCGACCGCATTTCTGTCCTGAGAGATGGCGCCTTGATTGGTACCCGTCAGACTCGGGACATTAATCGTGATGATCTGGTAAAAATGATGGTAGGACGCGATGTCCGCCCTTTGGCAGCCCAGGACATCAAAGCTGGTGAAGTCAGGCTTAAAATAGAAAAACTGCACGCCATCGGAGATCGCAACACTGAAATGCTGTGCGGAATCGACCTTGATATTCGATCTGGCGAAATAGTGGGCATCGCGGGTGTCTCTGGAAACGGTCAACGAGAACTGGCGCAATGTCTCTCAGGTTTGCGAAAAGTCGCATCCGGAAAAATTCAATTGGACGGCCAGGATATCACCCACATGCCGCTACTTAAACGAATGGCAGCCGGTCAGGCTTATATCCCGGAAGAACGCATGCGGGATGGCGCTATCAGAGAATTTTCGGTACAGGAAAATCTCTTTTTGCGTGATCATTCAGCTCCCGAATTCACTCACGGTATCTTTCTCGACTTCGCAAAAATGTCCCTTCGCACTCGCGAAGTAGTAAACGCTTACAGTGTCAAGACACCCAGCATCGATACACCCATTAAGAATCTTTCCGGTGGCAATATTCAAAAACTGATCATGGCTCGCGAGCTTTCCCGCCGTCCCAGGGTTCTGATTGCCGCTCAGCCCACTCGCGGTGTGGATATCGGCGCTACTGAATACATACACCAACGCCTGCTTGAACAACGCGCCGCAGGAACTGCCATATTATTAATCTCAGAAGACCTGGATGAAACCCGCACATTATCTGACCGGATAGCGGTTATGTATGAAGGTCAAATCGTCGGAATCGTTGAGAGAAATCAGGCATCCGTGGAACAAATCGGCTTGATGATGGCCGGTATTTCGATGCAAGAAGCCATGCAGAGCTAAGAAACACTGACTTTTTTTCTATAATTGACCTAATAAAACGGCCATCTCCCTTTTCGGGAGATGGCCGTTTTTCCTTTTCAGCCTTTAATAATTTTCATGAATATTATCGGGACATGCCAACTAGTGTCAATTTTATATGACATTATACTGCTTTGTTTGTGACACTACCCACTATTGTGCTTTTCATCACAATGCTATCATAATTCAGATTTATATATGCGTTTATTCGAATATTCCAAGGCGATGAAATGATTTCCCAAACACTAGCACAGGAAGTATCACAACTCGAAGCCGATTTATGCTTTGCTCTGGCTGACCCTACCCGAATTATTATTTTATACACACTGGATGAAAAACCCTTAAATGTTACAGACCTGACAACTGAAATTGGTGCCACTCAGCCCACTACATCTCGCCATCTAAAAATTCTTCGGGAACGCGGACTTGTACACACCGTTCGCCAGGGTACTACCATTACTTACCAACTTGCAGACAAGCGATTAATTCAAGCTCTGGATCTTCTACGCAGCGTTCTTCGTGACCGCATTTACCATAACGCTGACCTGATGGAAGGCATTGTTTCGAATAGTTAACCCAATAAATAAATAAATAAGGTTACCTTTATTTTTATCCCTTACTGACGCTATTCTGGTTACTCCGTCCCAATCGGGACTAAATATTGTAAGGAGGAATGCATGCAGCGTAAGAAGATTTTCATGATTATGATTGCCGCCGGGATGCTGCTGGTGCTCGGCACCGGACTAGATCGGAAGAGCGTCGTGTAGGGAAAGAGTGTTCAGAGCCGT
>CAZLJB010000055.1:0-11872 GCA_964559195.1 uncultured Anaerolinea sp.
TTTTTCTGGTCGCTACGTCCTCAGCAGTCAGTGAGGCGTCATCCTGGATAGCTAACAGCGAAACCGGCCACTCAGCGGTTTCGCTATTTTTTATTCTCAAACAATGCGTTCGCTGTTAGATCGGAATGACAACTAAATATTTTTTTTGGAAGCAATGACCCCAGGGATATTTTCTGGTCGCTACGTCCTCAGCAGTCAGTGAGGCGTCATCCTGGATAGCTAATAGCGAAACCGGCCACTCAGCGGTTTCGCTATTATTTTTTTCTCGAACAGTATTTCCGCTGCTGGGTGGGAACTACAACCAAATAAATTTATGGAAACAATTGTCCGCGAATTCCATGCGCGCCAGATCTTTTGGGCATTTCTCAAGGAGGTATTTTTCCGTGAGAGCAAACAACGAGACTGGCGAAGAATGTGGTTTTGGCCAAAATCTAATCTAGTGACTTTATTGGAGTGTATATGGCATCAAGGATACAAGAGATTGCTGCTAGCATCAACATATCTTATGACGATTTCATTGGTGAAATGCGAAAACGAGGCTGCAGCGAACCAACTGCTGCCAAAATTTGGAACGGTTATTACGAAAATTACACGGCTTTTTCTGATAACGATGTAAATCTGAGCAATCTTCGTAAAGCAGCTGATGTATTAAAAGTCAAAACGAGTTCTCTGATTCCACGCTAGTGTTTCGTTATGTGATGCGTGGAAAACCTGGCGAATATCTTAGCATGTGATCGTTGCAATCCAGGTTTATTTACTAAATTACATGGGTATGCCGACTGTTGATGTGTCCTTTGATCAGTCCGTTGCGTTTGCTCTTTGAAATCATTTATCACAAGGGATGTTAGTTCCGATGAACAAAAAAGGTCTCGTAATAGGTCATGACCCTGGTTTGGGAAAAGGGATTGAGTTGTTCCTGAAACCGCTTGCTGCGTCAGGTTTGTCAGCATTTTCAGGGACGGATGGGTTAAAGAAAGCATACGCAATCATCCAGATCAGGCAAATCTCTCGTCAGAAAGCGGCAAGAAATTTGATATAGCGGTCAGCTTCGGCATGTGTGGGATGTTTATGGGTAATGCGTTCCTAATCTTAAAGGACAGACATTATGAGTAGTTCACAGGCATATATCAAGACATCTACAATAGATCAAGCGGCGGGTTTTGACCTCCTTCATAGCATTATATATTTTTGCAGGAGTTTGTTCAAACGAACATTCGACATCCTTATGTCGTTGATTGGCTTGCTTCTGCTCGCCCCCGTATTCCTGTATGTTGCCGCACTGATCAAACGTGATTCCCCTGGCCCGGTTTTTTACTGGGGGCCGCGCATGGGCAAAGATCAAAAACCCTTCAAAATCCTCAAATTCCGCAGCATGTACGAAGACCAGCGCAGCTACCAGGGTCCAGCCGTCACCGCCAGGGGGGATGACCGCATCACGCCACTCGGACATTGGCTGCGTGACACAAAAATCAATGAACTGCCACAGCTCTGGAATGTGCTGGTTGGAGAAATGAGCCTGGTCGGGCCGCGCCCCGAGGATCAAAAAATTGCTGAAACCTGGTCAGCAGAGGCCTCAACTGAAATTCTGTCCGTCAGACCTGGCATTACCAGCCCGGCCAGCATCCTGTACCATGATGAAGAAAAATTGCTTTCGAACACCAATCTGATGGGTGATTACTATAAGAATCTGCTGCCCGATAAGATGCGTCTCGACCGCCTGTATATTCGTTTTCACTCTTTTTTTTCAGATATTGACATCATCTTCTGGACCCTGGCCATCCTGGTTCCACGTATCGCAAAGACCCAAATTCCTGAAGGAAATATTTTTGCAGGGCCATTCACCTTCTTCATCCGGCATTATTTAAGCTGGTTCACGCTCGATCTGTTGACAGCGCTGACCGCGGTGGCTGGCACCAGCATCTTATGGCGACTGAGTGCCCCCCTGAATTGGGAGATCCAAAACCTTTCTGTGCTGGGATTAACAGTGGCCCTGATCTTCAGTTTCAGTAATTACAGCTTAAAGATCAATAAAGTGGTCTGGCCCAGGGCTCATTTTGAAGATGCGTTTGGGCTGGTGCTCTCCTGCGGGTTTGTCTTTGGCAACCTGCTGCTGTTGAACTTTTTACAGGCGCGCTACAAATGGCTGCCTTTCCCGGCGCTTCCGCCTCTGATGTTGCTGACGGCGGGACTCCTGGCTGCAATTGGGTTCCTGGCTGTGCGTTTCCGGTTGCGATTGGTGACTGCCATCGCAAAGAGCTGGCTTTTCTGGCGGAAGGATGATGTCAAGGTCGGTGAACGCATGATCATTGTCGGGCTGGGTGAGGGCACGCAGATTGCCAGCTGGTTGATTAATCAGCGCATATTCCGTACCGCCTTCTCTGTGATCGGCGTGGTCGACCATTTTGACCCTAGCAACTACGGTTTGAAGGTTGATCGACTCTGGATGCTGGGCGGCATTAATGACTTGCCCATCTTGCTGAAGAAACATGACGTTGGAGCAATTCTATACACCCTGCCATCCGATGCGCCTGAAATCGAATATCTGTTGGCGCTGCAAAAGAACATTCCTTTCCGTATCATTTTCTTGAACGAATTAATGCATATAGTCGACCAGCAGGTCACCAAACCAGTCGGTAGCAGTGATTTCCCTATCTGGTTGGATGAAAGGCTGGCATTCAACGCCCTGCACGATAACCTGACTGAACTTCCTAACTGGACGCTTTTTCAAGACCGTTTGAGGCATTCTCTGGCGCTTTCAAAAAGAAACCAGGCCCAGCGCGGCTTCATGTTTGTGGAACTGGAAGGTTTTCATCAAGCCAAGGATGATATTTCGCGCAATGCCCTGCTCAAGGAAGTTGCTCTGCGCCTGAACCACATCAAGCGTGAGGTTGACAGTCTGGCACGCTTTTCCGATCACAGTTTTGCCCTGCTGATTGAAAACGTCCCTGAAAAACCCCAGATAAACCTGGTCATCCAAAGAGTCTCGGATGCCCTTTCACAGCCCTTTGAAATCAAAGGACAGTCAATCAAAATCGAACCCCTGATCCATATGGGCATTTGTAAAGGTGGATGCGAAGCGGCTCAAAACCCGACCTGGATGAATATTCAACAGTGCAACCGTTGTGTCCATTCCGACCCAATCTGGTCTGATCGAAGACCTGTTCCTCAGACCGCCACTATTGAAGAATAAATCAGGAGAATATCAATGAACGAATCAGACCGCCATGCTTCCCCTTCACAACTTCCAACTTCCAACCATCTGCGCTCAGAGTTCTGGCAGGGAAAACAGGTATTGGTGACTGGCGCCGGTGGCTTTATTGGAAGTTGTCTTGTCGAGCGACTGGTGGCTGAGGGCGCTAGCGTGCGCGCCTTTGTGCGCTACAACTCACGCGGCGAGGCAGGCATGCTGCGCCTGGTACCAAAGCAGACCCTCCAAAAAATCCAGATTGTTGCCGGCGACATCCGCGACCCGGAAGCCATCCGCGAGGCTGTCGAAGGACAGCAGATCGTTTTCCACCTGGGCGCGCTCATTTCCATTCCGTATTCGTACTTGCACCCACACGAAGTCGCCGAAGTCAATCTGATGGGCAGCCTGAACGTCTTCAACGCCTGCCGGCAGCATAAAGTGACACGCGTCATCCATACCTCCACCAGTGAAGTTTATGGCTCTGCCCTGCGCGTCCCGATCGATGAAACCCACCCACTTCAGGGACAGTCGCCTTACTCTGCCAGCAAAATTGGCGCCGATAAACTGGCCGAAAGTTTCCACTGTGCCTACAACCTGCCAGTCGTGACGGTGCGCCCCTTCAACACCTTCGGCCCGCGGCAATCGGCCCGCGCAGTCATCCCTGCCACCATCACCCAGGCCCTGGCCCAACCCGTCATCCGCCTCGGCAACCTTGAAACCACCCGCGATTTTACCTACGTCGAAGATACAGTCGATGGCTTCATCAAGGCGGCTGAAGTACCAGGCGTGGAAGGTCAGACTATGAACCTGGGTACAGGCTCGGAGATCAAGATTGGTGCCTTGGTCAAAAAAATTATTCAGATCACCGGTAGTTCAGCCCGCATCGAGGTCGAACCCGTTCGCTTGAGACCGGCCGATTCAGAAGTTCAACGCCTGCTCTCCAATAATACGCTGGCACGCACCACCCTCGGCTGGGTACCTCGCACCAGTCTGGATGATGGCCTGAAACAAACCGTAGACTGGATCAAAGAAAATCTATCCCTTTATCGAGTTGGCTCTTATGAATTTTAACCTTTTCCTGTGGGGCTATGGTCTGCCCAAAAATATTTATTTCTTTCTTTTTCAGCTCCAGGAGGCAATATGAAAGCAGTTGTTCTGGCGGGCGGAAAAGGCACACGCCTCGCTCCCTATACCAAAATCCTTCCCAAACCATTGATGCCAATTGGTGACATGCCCATTTTGGAATTGATCTTGCGCCAGATGAAGTTGGCGGGCATCGATGATGTCGTCCTGACTGTTGGTCATCTTTCCGAATTGATGCGCGCCTTTTTTCAGGATGGTCATCAACTCGATATGAATATCTCCTACAGTTACGAAGACAAACCGCTCGGCACCGCCGGCCCAATCGCGCTGGTGGATGGCCTCGAAGAGACTTTTATGGTAACCAATGGCGATGTGCTTACCACCCTGCCTTTCGGGGATCTGCTGCGCTTCCACCAGGAACAAAAGGCGATTGCTACCATTGCGGCCCATTATCGCCAGGTAAAAATTGACCTGGGCGTCATCCAATGGGATGCCAAACCCGTCATAAACGGATACATCGAGAAACCAAGTTATGAGTACTGCGTCAGCATGGGTATTTATGTCTTTGACCCGCGGGTGATCGAGTATATCCCAAAACATGAATACCTTGATTTCCCAGATCTGGTTCGGATCCTGATCAATGCCGGCGAGAAAGTGGTCGGGTATCCGTTTGCAGGGTACTGGCAAGATCTGGGACGTCCTGATGATTACGAAAACGCCATGCATGATTTTGAATCCATGCGTGACCAATTCCTACCCCCTGTCCCCGATCTCCCTACAGGTTTGCAGGGTTTGCGCATGCAAACCCCTGAGCCATCAAACTCGCTTAAGGATTTGTTGGCTGTACGTGCGAGTCAATGAACCATCCCACCTCTCGGGCTCTTTCACCTCAGCCTTAGGCTGGGCCAGTCGGAGCCAGGTATTCAAACACTCTATTGTTAGTACGACTATTAAATGAAGCGACAAGGAGATAAGCTATGAGCTGGATAATTCCTTTATCAGATATCGATTTTGGTTATGAAGAGACCCTGGCCGTACAGGAAGTCCTCGACAGCCGTTGGTTGACCATGGGCGGCGTCACCCAGGCTTTTGAAAGCGAATTTGCGGCTTTTGTTAACACCAAATATGCCCTGGCAGTCACCAATTGTACCGCTGCACTTCACATGGCCTGCCTGGCCATCGGGCTTGGCCCCGGGGATGAGGTCATTCTACCTTCCCTGACCTTTGTGGCCACTGCCAACGCTGTGCGCTATACCGGGGCTACCCCCGTCTTTGCTGACCTGATCAGTGAACAAAACCTGAATATCTCGCCAGAAAGTATTGAACGAAATATCACCCCCCGTACGCGCGCCATCATTCCGGTTCATTATGCCGGGTATGCCTGCGATATGCCGGCCATCCTGTTGATCGCCAAAAAATATAACCTGCGCGTCATTGAAGACGATGCGCACGCCGTCGGTGGAGAACTGCACGGCCTGTCGCTCGGCAGTTGGGGTGATATTGGATGTTTCAGCTTTTTCTCCAACAAAAACATGACCACCGGTGAAGGCGGCATGCTGACCACTAACGACCCCGCCCTGGCTGAAAAGCTGCGCCTGCTGCGCTCTCACGGCATGACCAGCATGACCTGGGACCGCCACAAGGGTCATGCCTGGAGCTACGATGTCGTCGAATTGGGCTTTAATTATCGCATTGATGAGATTCGCGCCGCTCTTGGGCGGGTGCAGCTGGGTAAATTGGAAGCCAGCAACGCCAGACGCCGGTTGTTGACCCAAAAATATTGCCAGGTGCTCCATGAACTGGTGCCTGAAATCAGCATCCCCTTTGAAAACCACCCTGGGCTGAGCGCCGCGCATATCATGCCGATCCTTCTTCCAGCCGGCACAGATCGCATCAGTTTCATGGAAAACATGAAAGCCCAAGGCATCCAGACCAGTATTCACTATCCACCAATTCATCACTTTACTGCATTCAGAAATGTTGAAACTTCAAGTTTGCCAGTTACAGAAGATGTGGCAGGGCGTGAAGTTACTCTGCCTCTATTTCCTAAAATGCGTGATGAAGATGTTATTTTTGTCGCGAAAGCTATTCAGGAAGCCATATCCGCTCCTGTACCGGATAAGTCAAATTTGTACCCTCAGTGATGATCATGGCTCAGTCTCCAGCTTGATTTTGGCCACCCTGGCCAAAAAGGAGACTGAGCCTGGCCATCAGGTAATCCCGGCACAAAGTTTCGCCAATCGACCGGATCAGACAAGACGAGAAGATGCCTGTTATGAATCATATTAAGCGGATTGCGAAAAACTCGGTTTTTCAGACTGTGGCTTATGGGGTCCAAAGCCTGACAGCGTTCTTCATCCCTGTCTATCTGGCTCGCCTGGCCAACCCTGAGTTGCTTGGCCAGTATGCCACCACCATCGCCCTGACCGGGTTGTTTGCGGCAATTGCGAAATTTGGCCTGCCTTCGTTACTAATCCGGGAGATTGCCCGAAGCCGGGAAGCTCCAGAGAGAGTGGACAGCCTGGTGAATGCCGCTATGGGCTTGACTACTGTTCTTTCGGCTATTGCCATCGCTTTGATGCTAATCACGAGTGTCTTACTGAATTATCCAGCGGTTTTGTTTCGGGCTTGTCTGTTGGCTGGGTTAGCTTTAGGAATCGAAGCCGTTACCTATATCATAGAGGCCTCGTTTCGTGGCCGAGAAATGATGGAATGGAGTGCGGTGATCATCACCGTGATGGAGGGCGCGTTCCTGCTGCTGGCCCTCGTGACAGTACCGTTTCAGGCCGCCATTGACTGGCTCATGATTGCTTATCTGGCCTCCCGGATTATCGCACTGGTAGTCGGCATCCGGATTTATCAGGCGCGCTTTGGCAAGTTGCGACCGACATTAGATAAGCGGCTGTGGTCAACTTTATTCAAGACCAGCCTTCCTTTTGCGATCACAAATGGCTTGTCAACTGTGTATGTGCGGATTGACGTTGTGTTTTTATCCTATTTGGCAACCAGTTCGATCGTTGGGCTATATGAGGCCGCGAATAACCTGACTATGCGGCTTAATATCGTGGCGAGAACGGTGAATATCGCCCTCTATCCATTTTTAGCTTCGGAGTTTGCAAAAGATGAAAAATCTCTCCAACGCTACACCGGCAAAACGATTCGCCTACTCGTCATTTTGGGCACCCTGGTAGCCGTTGTACTGTGGGCGTTTGGTGAAAATATCGTTGTCTTGGTGTATGGCAGCAAGTTTGTCGACGCCATTCAGGCTGTGAAATGGATGGCGCTGATTATTCCACTGCGCTTCATTGATACCTCGCTGGAAGTCGCCTTGAGCGCCAGTAATCGGGAAGCCAAGCGGGCAAAGGCGGTTCTTGTCGCTGCGCTGACGAACCTGGTGCTCAATTTCATTCTGATCCCACCTTATCGGATGATGGGCGCAGTCTATGCAACCGTGCTGACAGAGGTCGTGATGTGTGCCATGTATGTCTGGATTTTGCGTGCTGAAGCACACGAAATGCTGGCGTGGCAGGGTTTTATTGGGCCTGGCCTGGGAGCGGCAACAATTCTGGCATCCTCGCTGCTACTTAATACCGTCAATATCTGGCTGTTGGCCGGAATGTCAGTCCTGCTTTACAGCCTGATCGTTGTTTGGATGGATCGTTCCAGTATTGAAATCTTTCGTCAGATCGCCATAAACAGGTAACTATGAATAAGCCACAACACCTCTTAAATATTCATCTCCCCACCGCTGCCAGCGCCGATGCGCAGCCACCCAGCCGGCTAACTTCGGTGTTGAAATTCATCGTGGTTGCCTATTTGCTAGGCATGGTAATTTTTTCTGTGGAACAGTTTCTTACGCTGCCTCAGAATTTAGGCCTGGTTGACTTTTGGAATATTCTCTTCATCCCGGTCTGCTGGTTGTATCTTATCCGCATCAAACACGCCATACGTATTCCCTTTGCTCTGGGCATGTGGTTAATCTTTCTCGGGAGTTTCCTTGGCACATTCATCTCGACTGACCCGTTCGCCAGCCTCATCTTTATCACCAAAGAGGTCTATCTCTTTGTTTGGTTCGTTACGGTGACTGCGGTTTTTACCAGCCTGGAACCTGGCCTCATGCGCCTTATTTTGCTCGTCTGGACTGCGGTTGTTGTGCTCCACGGCATCCTGTTGATTGCTGAGTTCATCTCGTCTGACTTTTATATGTTCATGATCTCCTATTTAGGGCGTTTTGGAACGATAGATACCCGCTACTTACCCCGCTCATCCGGATTGTTCCAGAATCCGGTTTGGGCTGCTTTATTTGAGTTGATGGGATTTGTGCCCCTGTTGTTGTTGGGCCTGCGGCGTGAATTGTCTTTGATTCTGGGAATGCTTCTGCTGATAAGCATTCTTGCCACCGCATCGCTCGGCTCACTTATCTCGCTGCTGGGTGCAACAATTGTTGCGGTGATTTTTCTTCTACTGAAGGGGGGTCATCTGAAATTCTTTATCTGGTTGTCTGTCGTTATGTTCTTGATGACTGCATTGTTCTTATTCGCCATCAGTCAATTCCCTGATGTTGAGGCCCGCCTTCAGAATCTCACTACTGAGCGGGCTGCGCACACAGTGGGTGAGCGGCTTTTTCTGTGGGGCGGCGGCACCCAGGTCCTGTTTTCCCCGCAATCCATTCTGGGAGTCGGCCCAAACAACTACCGGGATTTCCTGGAAAACAAAACACTGCACAATGACATCCTCGAATTTGGTGTGGAGCGCGGCGTGATCGGTCTGCTGGGTTTGGTGCTATTGGCTGGCGAAGCGTTGAACAGTGCAGCCAAAATATTGCTGAAACAAATTAAATCTGGCGACACGGCGCTCCCAACAGGTGTCATTTTCCTGGCAATGCTTGTCGGGGTGATGCTCGAATCAAACGCTCATCAAATATTCCATTTTCGTACGGTGTGGTTGGGGTTGGCGCTGCTGGAAGCTACTTTATTCAGGATGATACCCCCAACCATCGAGGCGACTGCCAGCCGGGTAATGCGCTGGGGTGAAAAGCTCCAGTTGAAAAAAATATCAGCGCCCTTATCGGATCGCCGGGAACTTCCAGGCGTGGAGGCAGAATGATTGTGGAATTCATTGGAGCTACCGGCGCCGGGAAGACAACCTTAATCAACGATCTACGATCTCGCCTGGAGAAAACAAGTCGAGTTACTACATCTGTCGACCTGGCGACCAGCCTGCTGGGCTTCAAAAATGTAACCAATCTTACTTTGCAAAACCTGGAGCAGGAGCTGATCAGTCTCCCATTTTTTATTGGCACACTCTCCAAATATCATGAGTACCTGCGCCACACCATCAAGCTGTATTGGCGCAATTCCGGGCTTTCGATGCAAACCATCCATAATTTTCGGAGTCTCGAGCGCAAGATCGGTATGTACGAAATCACAAAATATTTTGGGGACGACCAGTTCCTGCTCGTTGACGAAGGCCCGATTCTGGCCTTGCACATGTTTGTCTCGGCCAAAAATACCTGTACGCTGGAAGAGATTGTACGGTTCACCGATTTGCTCCCGCTGCCCGATTTCGTCATCTATATCAGGGCTTCGGTAGACACCCTGATTGAACGTACTGTTCGGCGCGCCGATCCGCCGCGCGAGGTTGATTTGAAAAATCCGGCTCAGATGGATGCATATTTTAAAAATGCGGTTGCCCTGTTTGATCAACTCTCGCAGGCTGAAAATATTCGCGACCGGCTTTTGGTTGTGGAAAGTCACGATATTTCTGGGCCAGGATTTGATCAGGTTGGAGATCGTGTCCAGCAAGCCATCCAGGCCAGAGCCACTTTTTTATCGAGTAAGCCCCAATAACTCAAAGTAGAAAGATCTTTGGAACCTAAATGTTAACCAAACTTCAACAACTCATTGAAAAACTCAGTGCAAATGAAATCAGGTACTGTCACTGGAAGAGCAATTCTGCGCTTTCCCAGGTTCTGACCGGCGAAACGGATGTCGATTTTCTCATCCGTCGCAATGATTGCGATTCATTTAGATTGGTAATGAATGAGTTGAAGTTTCGTCCTGCCGGCATCCAGGGCGATGTACCTTTCCCAGCCGTGGAGCATTATTTTGCCATGGATGAAGAAACCGGGATTTTTGTTCATGTGCACGCTTATTATCGCGTCATCACCGGCGAAAGTTTGTCAAAAAACCTGCACCTGCCGATCGAAGAGATGCTCTTACAAAATCTTCGTCAGGAAGCTTCGATCCCGGTTCCTGTCAAAAGCGCTGAATTAGTGGTTTTCACCATCCGGATGATGTTGAAGCATACTTCAGTCGTCGAATTGCTCATGCTTTCCAGAGATTGGAACGGGGTCCGTCGGGAAATCGAATGGCTCATGGAAGCAAACCCAACGGACGAAACGCTCAAGCTGGTTGAAACCTGGTTGCCTTCAGTAGATACCAGATTATTTTCTGAATGTATTGATGCTCTAAAGCAATCATCCCCGCTGGTTCGCCGCATCTGCCTGGGTCTTCAACTCCGCTCCCAACTCAGTATATATGCCCGAAATTCCCGGATTCAAGCCTGGTTAAGTGGAATTCAAAAATTCTCTTTGATGGCGTATGGACGGCTCACGCATTCCAAAAGAGGCATGATCCTTCAGTCTGGCGGGGCTGTGATTGCCTTTGTCGGCCCAGAGGCAACCGGGAAATCCACACTTCTCAGCGCAACCAGATGTTGGCTGGGCGAACATTTTGTGATCGAGCAAATCCATTCTGGCAAGCCTAAATCGACTTTGTTGACCATGCTGCCCAATGTATTTTTACCGTTACTGCGCAACTCGCTGCCAACCTATCGACCGAGCAAGATCAATACCCGCCAGGCTTCCGCTGAGAAAAATCAGAAGTCTGCTCAAGTCTACCCGCTTATTTCCGCGATTCGGTCAGTTTTTCTGGCCTACGACCGCCGGGTCTTGCTGAACCAGGCCTTTGCGCGGGCTGCCAATGGAAATATCGTCCTGTGTGATCGGTATCCCTCCATGTCGAAAGGGGCTCCAGATGGGCCGCAGCTGCAACAATTTGTGATTGATCCAAAACGCTATCCAATTCAAGCCTGGCTGGCTGGTGTTGAGAAACGTTTATATCAGGAGATACCGGCGCCAGACATGGTCATCTCTTTGCATGTTCCTGTTGAAGTTGCACTGCTTCGAAATAAAAATCGTGGCAAGGAAGAGCCTGAGGATTATGTCCGTTTTCGACACTCACTGGCCTCCAATCTGGAATATAGGAATGCCCCGGTTAATAAAATCAACACGGATCAACCTCTGGATACAACTGTCCTCGAAGTCAAAAAAAATATTTGGAGGAATTTATAACTATGGCCACCCTTCAACAGTCTTCCCTTGAGTTAATCCCGGCCCTGGAACGGGATATCCCAGGCAATTCCCTCTCAAACAGTCCGGCTGCTTCCAGTCTGCAGGTTTTAGAACGCAACCAGCCATCGGATTCTTTCGCTGGTTTATCAAAACTGAACAGAAAAATTCGCGTGTTATTGGTGGCTACTCGTTTGACGATTGGTAGATCGGAAGAGCACACGTCTGAACTCCAGTCACCTGAAGCTATC
>CAZLJB010000056.1:0-11677 GCA_964559195.1 uncultured Anaerolinea sp.
TTAAATGTAAGGGTGGGTCTCCCGCATCGACAAAATAGCCCCTGCAGGGTGATAGGCTTTCGCTGGCCGGGTGAGCGTAAATAATACATTAATTCGCCTTTTTTAGCCCGCTTAGTGGGGGTTTTTGATCTGGTGCTGTGGGATAATAAATATATATATGCGGTAGGGTTGTTCCGCAGCCGGGCTGATGGCTTGTCTGTGGGGGTGAAAGACCCCTTTTATTGCTTCGGAGTTATTGTAGCTTTGGTGATTGGGAGACAGGCCATGTCAGTATATTCTAAAATATTGGCTGTCATGGGGATCGTTTTGATCCTGCTGGCAGGTTTCGGTTCGAGCTCCATACTCGGGGCGCAGGCCCAAACGGAAAATTGGGATAATCGCGCCATTTTTCGCGGGGGATTAACCACAGCCGGGCAGACAGCGCTTGACCAGCTGCCCGGGGCCAGCATTTACCATATCGATCTAACCATCTCGGATGATTACACAACCCTGGAAGGTAATGAGCGGGTGCGTTACACCAACCAGGAAAATGTCCCGCTCGAAAGCCTGTATTTCCAACTATTCCCCAACATGAATGCCGGCAAGGAAACCATCAGTGGGTTGAAGGTCAACCAGTTCGCCCTGGATCCGGTATTCGAGGATCAGGACAGCGTTCTGCGCGTGAACCTGAATACCCCGCTCGACCCGGGAGAATCCGTGGTGGTGGAAATGGGTTTCAGAATCCAGATGCCCCCCAGCAATCCGGATGGTTTTGGGTTGTTGGGCTACCGCGATAGGACCCTGATGCTGGATGGCTTCTATCCCGCCATCCCCGTTTATGACGAGCAGGGTTGGCACAAGGGCCCTGTGCCCGCTAACGCCGACCCGACCTTTCAGGATGCCAGCTATTACGTGGTCAAGGTGACAGCGCCGGCTGAGCTAAAGCTGGCGAGCTCCGGACGGCAGGTGGATCAGGCTCAAAATGGAGCCCGGCAGCTGCTGACATTTGCGGCCGGCCCGGCCCGAGATTTCTTTATGGCGGGCAGCCCGGATTTTGTGGTGGTTAGCCAAACGCAGGGCGAGACGCGCGTCAACAGTTATACACTTCCGTCTGGCAGTACCCGTTCGGCGCAGGCGCTGCAGACGGCGTTGAATGCGCTCAAAGTCTATGATCAGCGCCTGGGTGGTTATCCTTACAGCGAGTTCGATGTGGTCGCTGCTCCGCTGCAGGGCTTCCTGGGTATGGAATATCCCGGGGTGGTCATGATTGACTCATCCCTTTACCAGGATAACGGCGACGTTCAACAGCTATATAACCTGCCTCCAAACTACCTGCTGGAAAGCACCATTGCCCATGAAACGGGTCACCAGTGGTTCTATAACCTGGTTGGAAACGACCAGATCAACCAGCCCTGGTTGGATGAAGCGCTGACAGAATATATGACCGGGTTGTATTACCTGGACCAGTATGGGCAGCCTGACCTGACCGAGTATCGCAAATCCTGGTTGGATGCCTGGGATTGGGCCGGCAAGGCTCTGATCCCGATCGGAAAGCCCGCTGCCGCCTATAGCAGCGATGAATACAATGCGATTGTGTATGGGCGCGGGCCTTTGTTCATGGAGGCGCTCTCCCAAAAACTGGGGCCGGCTGGTTTTGAGCAGTTCTTGCACGACTATACCCAATCGCTAAGCTGGGGTATCAGTTCTGAAGCCACCTTCAAACTGAAGGCTGAGACTCAGTGTAAATGTGATTTGACCCCCATCTTTAAAGAGTGGGTGGATAACTAATGCGACCATAGTCCATGGTCGCATTAGTTGTAATGCCCTCACCCCGGCCCTCTCCCGCCTGGAAATGATAATCAGGTTGGAGAGATGGCTGGGCGGGAGAGGGAGCAGTTCTTAACCAGGGTGGAATGGGTGGCTGCCGCCTCCATTCCACCCTGGACCCCTCATATCTCTGCTGGCGGCGCGGTGCGCCGCCAGGAAATCTGATAATTGGGGTGGATTCAGTGACGGACTTAAGCGTTAACCAAGCCGCAAAAAATAAGCCTCATTAATGACGAATCTGTAAAAAAAACTCAGCGTTCCCGGCGCGCTCTGCGGTAAAAGCTGCTTTTACAGGGGAGTCAGTTATAATAGCCTGATAGAAACTCCGAGTCTGTCTGCCTGACGGCTGAGCCCATGGCAGCCAGACCGACCCGGTAACGGGTCCCGGTTGGTGGTGGAAACGCCCCAGCCCCCCTTGTTTGGAAAGGAGACCTGCATTGCCACTCCTGGCAAGGCTGTCTCTTTTCCTGCGAGACAGCCTTTTTATTTTGGAGAGTAATGATGGATATCCAACTCTTATTGGAGAAGTCATCCCAGGATCACACGCACCTCTGCCCCCGCCAAATCCTGGGTGTACGCCTGGGCCTGATGGGCATGCAGACACTCGGGTTTCAGGAACCGCCCACTCAAAAGCGGCTGCTGGTGATCACTGAAACGGATGGCTGTTTTGCGGATGGTCTTTGTGCGGCGACCAACTGCACGGTTGGACATCGCAGCCTGCGGGTCCAGGATTATGGCAAAACAGCCGCTGTCTTTGTGGATACCGTTAGCGGACAAGCCATCCGAATTGCCCCCGCGCCTGACATTCGGGAAAAGGCGCTCAGCTTTGCCCCCGATCAGTCAAGTCATTATTTTGCGCAGATGCAGGCCTATAAAATAATGCCCGCTTCTGAAATGTTCAGCGTTCAGCCTGTTGTGCTTACCAGGACGATTGCGTCCATCCTCAGCCGACCGGGTTTGCGTGTTAATTGTGAGGTGTGTGGTGAAGAAATCATGAATGAACGCGAGATCAAACAAAACGGGTTGATTCTCTGCCGCGCCTGTGCGCAGGGCGGCTATTACCATCCCGCGCAGCAAGCTCCCTTTTCATTTTCCGTGCAGCCTGAGCAGGAAATCCTTCGATTTTGATTTCTTGCCGGCGGATGGCAGCGCCGCCTTTAGCAAAACCAGATTGAAAATTGCTGGTGTTTGTTCATCTGCCTGTCATCTTCCGAATGTATCATAGGGGTACATTCTCCTCCTTCAACAAACCGCTAAAAAGTCTGGGCCGGCTTTGAGGCGGTTTGCGATTTAAAGCCAAGGAATTTTCTGCCCATCCCGGATTACTTCATTCGGGACCCATCATTTCCCTGCTGGCGGTGCTGGTTATGCCACATTGAGCGCCCATTTCGACGGCTGGGGCCCCCTTCCCCGGAAAAGCCCAAATCAAAACCCGGCCCCCTTCCTAACCTTCCCCGGAAAACCAGCGGGGCGAAACAGCCCCAAATCAAAACCCGATTTGGGGGAAGGGGCTGTGTTGTTCTAAGCCAGTGAGTTTTTGTCAAACTGGCTGTTATGCAGTTCGGCATAGAATCCGCCGCGTTCCAGAAGTTCCAGGTGATTACCTTGCTCGACGATATCGCCGTCTCGCATGACCAGGATCAAATCGGCATCCCGGATGGTGGACAGACGGTGAGCAATCACAAAGCTGGTGCGATTTTTCATGAGGTTGTCCATGGCTTTTTGGATCAATATTTCGGTACGGGTATCCACAGAACTGGTGGCTTCATCCAGAATGAGGATGCGGGGATTGGCCAGCACCGCGCGGGCGATGGTCAGCAGCTGCATCTGTCCTTGTGAGATGTTGGAGGTTTCTTCGTTGAGGATCATGTTGTAGCCATCCGGCAGGGTGTGGACAAAATGATCGACGTGGGCAGCTTTGGCGGCTATGTAAACTTCTTCATCCGTGGCATCCGGTCGCCCGTAGCGGATGTTTTCGAGGATGCTGCCGTTGTAAAGCCAGGTATCCTGCAAAACCATGCCAAACAATTTGCGCAGGTCATGCCGGCTGAAGCTGCGGATGTCGTGCCCATCGACCAGGATCGAGCCGCTGTTGACATCATAGAAGCGCATCAGCAGTTTGACCATGGTGGTCTTGCCTGCGCCGGTGGGGCCAACGATGGCGATCTTGTGGCCTGGTTCGGCTTCGGCGGAGAAATCATTGATGATGATTTTTTCGGGGCTGTAACCGAAGTGCACATCCTTGAATTCGACATGCCCGGAGACGTTTTCGATTTTAATCGGTTCGGAAGCTTCCTCGACTTCTTCGGCTTCTTCCAGAAATTCGAAGACGCGCTCGGCGGCGGCGGCCGTCTGCTGCAGAACATTGGAAATATTAGCCAATTGGGTGATGGGCTGTGTGAATGAACGCACATATTGAATGAAGGCCTGGATATCGCCGACGGTGATGGTGCCTTTAATGGCCAGGTAGCTGCCCAGGATGGCGACGGCCACATAACCAAGGTTGCCGACAAAGGTCATGAGCGGCATCATCAAACCTGAGAGGAATTGTGACTTCCAGGCCGCATCGTAGAGTTTTAAATTCGATTGATCGAATTTTCGAATGCTCTCTTCTTCACCGTTGAAGGCTTTCATGACGATGTGGCCACCGTACATTTCTTCAACGTGCCCGTTGACGTGTCCCAGATAATCCTGCTGCTGTTTGAAGAATTTCTGTGACTGGCCGATGATCAGGCCGACGATGCCCATCGAAAGCGGGATCATGATCAAGGCGACCAGGGTCATGATCCAGTTAATCGAGAACATCATACCCAGCACACCCACCACGGTTACCAGGGAGGTGATGATCTGTGTCAGGCTTTGGCTGAGGGTCTGGTTGACCGTGTCCACATCGTTGGTGATGCGTGAAAGCACTTCACCGTGCGTGGTGGTGTCAAAGTACTTAAGCGGCATGCGGTTGATTTTTTCTGAAATATCGCGCCGGAAGCGGTAAGCGATATTGGTGGAGACATCCGCCATGATCCAGCCCTGCAGATATCCAAAAAATGCAGATACCAGGTATAGACCAATCGTCAGGAGCACGATTTGATTGATTGCATCAAAATCGACCTGACCGGTGCCGCCCAATTGCGCCATTACGCCTTCGAAAAGCTTGGTCGTGGCGCCACCGAGCATTTTTGGCCCGGCGATATTGGCGGCTGTGGAGGCGATGGCAAAAATGAAGACGACTATGACTGAAAGCTTGTATTGGCCCAGGTAGGCAATCAGTTTTGACATGGTGCCTTTGAAATCACGGGCCTTAGCGACAGGCCCGCCCATCATGGCTCCACCCATGGGTCCACCCATGGGGCCACCCCGCCTCATGCCTGGGCCGCTGCGTTCGGGTTGTCCGGGAGAGTGCATCATGATAATTCCTCCTTGCTGAGCTGGGACAGGGCAATTTCCTGGTAGGTTTCACAGGTTTTCATCAGCTCCTGGTGGCTGCCCTTGCCAACGATGCGGCCTTCATCCAGCACGATAATTTGTTCGGCATTTTTGATGGTCGAAACGCGTTGTGTGACGATGATCAGTGTGCTGTGGGCGGCTTTTTGCTTGAGTGATTTGCGCAAAGCGGCATCGGTTTTGAAGTCTAGCGCTGAGAAACTGTCGTCGAGAATGTAAACCGGCGGTTTTTTGACCAGGGCGCGGGCGATCGAAAGCCGCTGCTTTTGGCCTCCCGAGACATTCACCCCACCCTGTGAAATCTCAGCGGCCATGCCTTCGGGTTTGGAGTCGACAAATTCAGCCGCCTGGGAAATTTCGATGGCAGATTTCAACATTTCCGGGTTGGCGTTTTCATCCGCATATAACAAGTTGCTTTCGATTGTTCCAGAGAACAGGGCGCTTTTTTGTGGAACATAGCCAATTTTTTCGCGTAAGTCATATTGGGTGACTGAACGGATGTCCAGGCCATCCATCAGGATGGCGCCAGCGCTGACATCGTAAAAGCGTGGGATCAGGTTGACGATGGTGGATTTGCCCGAGCCGGTCGACCCGATAAAAGCGGTGGTTTGACCAGGCTGCGCGGTAAAGTTGAGGTCGTGCAGCGCGTCTTCTTCCGCGCCGGGGTAACGGAATGACACATTGCGGAATTCCACGGTACCGTTAAAGACAGGCTCAAATTTCTGGGGTTTTTCGGGATCATGGATTTTGGGTTCGGTTTCCAATACTTCGGCGATGCGATCACCGGAGACGGAAGCGCGCGGCAGGATGATAAACATCATGGAAAGCATCAGGAAGGACATCACGATTTGCATGGCATACTGTAAAAATGCCATCATATCGCCGACCTGCATGTGGGCTTCTGCAACCTGGTGGGCTCCGAACCAGATGATGGCGAGCGAGAGGCCATTCATGATCAGCATCATCATTGGCATCATGACTACCATGACGCGGTTAATGAACAGGCTGACGGCGGTTAGATCCAGGTTGGCTTTATCGAAACGATCTTCTTCGAACGCCTGCATGTTGAAGGCTCGCACCACCATCATGCCCGACAAATTCTCGCGCGCAACCAGGTTGATGCGATCGACCAGCTTTTGAGTGATCTTGAATTTGGGCAGCGAAATAGAAAAGACGATCATGATCAGGCCGATCAGCACGATAACCGCCACGCCAATCAGCCAGGAGAGCGGTGAATCCTTGGAAATCACTTTGATCAGGCCGCCGATCCCGAGCAGCGGCGCATAAAATACCATGCGCATCATCATGAAGACCACCATCTGGATTTGGGTCACGTCGTTGGTGGTGCGGGTGATCAGGGAAGCGGTTGAGAATGTATCAAACTCAGAGTTTGAATAGCTTTCAACCTTTTTGAAGATATCACGACGAATATCGCGAGCCATGCCGGCTGCAATTTTGGCCGAGAGGAAGCCGACGATAAAGGTGCAAACTACTGAAAGCAAGGTCAACAAAAGCATCCAGCCGCCAATGTTTATGACGTAGCTGTTTTGCAATTGGTCCGTGTTCATCCCGAGTGTTTTGTATTCGGAGCGCACCGGGCTGACGGCAGCCTGGATAATCATTTTGTCACCCAGCGCCTCAAACTTTTTATTAATGGTGTCGGTGATTTGAGTGCGTTTGTCGGCGGGCAGTTTGCCCAGGATGCTAAAGAGGTCCATGCCGGGGGGCAGTTTGCTCAAATCCATGCCGCCAAAAGCGCCGCCCATTTTCGAGGCTTTGGTTGGGTCGGCGATGACCTGTTCAATGCCTGAAACAGTCAGGAAGGCCTTGCCCATCAAAGGGTTGAGCCGGTCAATTTCTGCCTGGGCGACGGGTCGCAATACATAGACAGCTTCTTTTTCGAGAAGCGGGTATTTTGACAAATAAGTGTTGTAATCAGACGAGCTCCTGTCCACCAGGACGTAATCGGCGAGGACGGAGTCTTTCTCTGTGGTGGTCATGAAAATGACCAGGTGGTTCATCTCGCTCTGGCGGATGGCGGTCGGGACGGCGTTTTCCACACCACCCTGCTGGATGCCGGTATTGACAATTCGAGAGAGATAATCCGGCAGCGCCAGGTCCAGGTTTGCCTGGGCAAACAAGAGCGCGATGGCGAGCAGGATCATTATTAAGTAAGGCTTTGTATATTTTGCCAGTTTAACCATGTTTGATTTTGCTCCTTGCAAAAATAGTAATGAAGGTTTATTTCACCTGGATATTGAATTCTTTGAGATCCATTTCTTTGGCGGCCTTTGTCAACAAAAGCAGAGCTTCGCTCACTTTTTGTTGATCTGTCTCGCTCAACATCTCGGCAAGATGATCCATCCAGCGATAACGTTCTTCAATTCCGAGTTTAATCAGTTCTGCACCGCTGGCGCTGAGGGTCAGCTGCTTGGCCCGGCGGTCGTGGGGGTCCTCTGCGCGTTTGAGATAACCGGCAATCACCAGTTTATCGACCAGCTGGCTGGCTGCGGCGGCAGTGATGTCGAAGCGCTCGCTGATCTCTGACATTCCGCAGGGTCCTTTATAGTGGAGCTGCATCAGGATGCTGAGTTGTGGCATCGAAAGTCCGGCAGTTCTGGTAAAGTGATGCCAGCCACTCATTGAACGGTGCATGAAGGCATCCATCCAGTCGCGCAGGATCTGAAAAAACTGTGCTTTTTCATCCATAGTTAAGCCTTCTTTTTAGTTAAGTTCGCTGAACTTTATACGATAA
This sequence comes from uncultured Anaerolinea sp., assembly GCA_964559195.1. Lineage (GTDB taxonomy): Bacteria > Chloroflexota > Anaerolineae > Anaerolineales > Villigracilaceae > UBA5195. The sequence goes on from CAZLJB010000056.1 coordinate 8,003, forward strand.
TTAAGTATTTGTCAAGCAGGAGATCTTTTGGGTATTGTTCCGATGCGTAGCATCGGAACAATACCCAAAAACCATTCCTTTTGTATGTTTAGAGTCCGAATGAGAATAACTTGTGCGGAGTGGGTTGCAGGGTTTATTAGATGAATATACAATATGGTAAATAATAATTTTTCAGCGGGAGGAATAAATGAACAAGAAATCTTCTTTTTATTTCGGGGTGTTGGTGACCAGCTTAATTATCTGGTCGATGGTCAGTTGCACGGGCCAGGGTATGCCTACCCCAAGGTCGCCAACGCTTGTTCCGACCGCCTTTGTACCAGATGCCTCCGAGACGGTACAGGTTGAGCCGACTGTACCCGTTGAAGCGACTGCCATTCCTACGAATACGCCTGTCCCGGCCTCCGCAAATGGCAATTTCTTATTGACGATTTTGCATACCAACGATGTCCATGCACACCATGCGCCCAATGCGGATGGGGATGGTGGAGAAGCCCTGGCAGCCAGCGTTATCAATCAGGTGCGCGCTGCCAAACCCAACACACTGCTGCTGAGCGCAGGTGATACTTTTATCGGGACTCTTTTCTATGTCATGCACCATGGGCTTGATAGCGCTGAATTAATGAATGCGATGAAATATGATGCCATGACGCTAGGCAACCATGAATTTGACGAAGGGGATGGTAACCTGGCGCTCTTTATCGAAAAGTTGAATTTCCCGGTGCTGGCAGCCAATGTAAATTTTGATGGCTCGACGGCACTGCGGAATAAAACTGTGCCGTATGTAATTTTGCACAGAGGGGAAGAGCAAATTGGTGTGATTGGTCTGGTTAACCCCGAGACGCCTAGCATGTCCCGTCCGGGTAGTGATCTGGTCTTCAAAGATAATCTGGCGCAAATTGTTCAAGCTTCCGTGGATGAACTGACAAAAAATGGTGTAAATAAAATCATCGTGTTGTCGCATATTGGGTTCGCGGCTGATCAGGAGCTGGCAGGCAAGGTGACGGGCGTGGATGTCATGGTGGGTGGACACACACATACCTTACTGGCTAATTTTGATACGCGCGCTGAAGGCACCTATCCCAGCAAAGTTGCGAATCCAGACGGCAAGACCGTGCTGGTTGTGCAAGCCGGCGAATACCTGGGGTATGTTGGAAATTTGGATGTGGAATTTGATCCGAAAGGGGAAATCGTGAGTTGGAAGGGCGAACCGGTCTATCTTTCGCACTTTATTACGCCTGATCCAATCATCAGTACGCTGGTGGCGAAATTATTTGCGCCGGTTGAAGCCCTGACCAAGGAAGTGATTGGCAAAAGTTCAGTCTACCTGGAAGGCGATCGTAAGGTTTGCCGTGTTCAGGAATGTAATTTGGGTAATCTGATTACCGATGCGATGCGATTTGAGACGGGCGCCCAGGTGGGGCTTGAGAACGGCGGTGGCATTCGGGCCAGTATCAAGCCAGGTGAGGTGACTTTGGGCGATGTGTTAACGGTGCTGCCTTTTGGTAATTTGGTCAGTACGCTAAGCCTGAGCGGTGAGGATCTGCTGGCTGTCCTGGAAAATGGCGCTTCAAAAATGGAAGAGGGGGCCGGGCGTTTCTTGCAGGTTTCGGGTCTTCGTTATCAAATTGATCCTTCAAAACCGGCAGGCAAGCGGATTGTGAGCGTGGAAGTTCAGGATGCAAAGGGTAATTACCAGGCTTTAAATCCCAAAACGATTTATAGCGTTGCAACCAACGATTTCATGCGTGAAGGTGGGGATGGTTTCAGTGTGATGCGGAAAAATGGGTTGAATGTTTACGATTTTGGCCGGCCGCTGGACCAGGTGTTGGCTGATTATATTAAGGCTCATCAGCCGGTTGATATTAAAGTGGAGGGAAGGATAGTCATAAAGTAATCGGTGATTACTATGACTATGTCAGATGGGTGCATAGCTATCAAAAGTGTTCGGAATTGGTGACACCTGACAGGATGTTTTCTATCTTTGGAAAACATCCTGTCAAAGAAAAGGAATTGTTTTTTTGGGAGTTTTCACGGGAAGATCACCCGTGAAAACTCCCAAAGCAGGGAAAACCACTGATTTAAGTTCGTCCCGGCGGCAAAAACCAGCATGGTTTTGCTCGAAACCGAAGAGTGGTGAGTAGATACCGGAATTGTTATTTTCGAAATTGTCCCCTCATTTCTCTGTGGAAAGATGAAGGTTTGGACAAAGAAAGCGCATTAAGGTTGGTTTTTTAGAGTGTCAGATATTTTTGTAAGGTGGTTTCACAGTGCGATGGGATCAGGCGGACTTCAGGCTGATTTTGTTGGTAGGTGTGCAAATTGGTCAGCGTGGCGCGGTAAAGGGATGGATTGGGGAAGAGTAGATTGGTAATCGGGTGTGGAGGTCGGTTTTCGCTGATGCTGCGGCCAAGCCAGGCAGCATCAGCCACAAAGAAGTAGGCCTGGCCGCTTTCAGCGCGGGCAAAAATCCCCATTTGTCCGGCGGCGTGGCCAGGCAGTTCGACTGCCAGCAAGCTTTCGTCACCGAGTAAATCATAGCCATGCGTGAAGGGCGCAAATTCTGAGGGCAAGGATCGCAAAAGAGAACCAGTTAGCGGTCTGGCGCGTTGTTGGAAATCAGCCGGGATGAGACCGGGTAAATGGGCATGCGAGAGGGCCGCCCATCCGCGCAGGTTTTTGACGGAGTCAAAGGCCTGAGGCAGGTAAACGTATTCCGCCCGGGGAAAATCACCCAACGCAGCGATATGATCCGCGTGAAAATGGGAGATGAATATTTTGGTGATATCGGACGGTTTAATGTTGAGAGTTGCGAGCTGGTTGACAGCCAGTTGTTCTTCGCGCAAGGTGACCGGGGTCAGATTGCGATATAGGCGATTGGGGTAATGACTGGTTTCATCCAAAAAACGATAGGAGTATCCGGTATCAAAAAGCATTGCTCCAAAGCGAGCATGCTGGAAGAGTGCGAACATGGCTGGGAAACGGATGTTTTGCCAGCGCCCGCCCTGGATGGCGATGTGTTCGGGACAGGTACAAAACCCGGCGTTATAAATGGAAACTTGAACTGCACTCATCGGTGTTCCTCCTGCCAGTAGTGAATAAAACGCCAAAAACCTTCATCGACTGAGATGCGTGGCTGGTAACCCAGGTCACGCCGGGCGGCGCTGATATCGAGGGTGGTGCTTTTCGCCAGCACGCCAACCATGTAGCGGGTCAACAGCGGTTCGGGCTGGCCGGGCAGCAGGCTGTGGGTGATTTCAAGCAGCCTGGCCAGGCGCATGGCGGTTGGATATGAGATCTGCTGGCGTGGGAACTCAAAGCCCAGTGCGTCGCACAACTTTCTGATCAGTCCCCAGAGTGGCTGAGGGTCAGCGTTGGTGATGTTGTACTTGTTGCCCAGCAGGTGATCGGGTGCTTCGGCACACAGCAATAGCGCGTCGACCACATTTTCGACATAGGTCAGGTCCGTGATGTTTTGACCGTCGCCAATCACCCGCAGGCGGCCGCTTTGCAGGCGGCTGATCAGACGTGGCAGGATGGCGTGATCGCCCTCGCCGAAGATTGCGCGCGGGCGAATGCTGATGACGGGTAAACCACGTTTAAAAGCCTGGTCGATCTCGACTTCGGCCAGCTGCTTTGTGCGGGCATACTGGTTGGCGGGCTGCCGGGGCAACTGCG
>CAZLJB010000057.1:0-10421 GCA_964559195.1 uncultured Anaerolinea sp.
GAATATAAATTTCATCCAACTGTTCCAGCTTTTCCATCCACCAGGGAAAAATGGAAATGGGTACTTCTTTCAAATTATCAATCTGTGGCTTAATTCCTGGCGCACACCACTCATGCGTATTCGTCATCGTGGCAGCTTCATGGTCAAGCATAAAAATATAACTCCGATCAACCTGTTCAAATTCTCCGATTTGTTTCAAAACACTGGTGAATTCCTGGTTGATTTCCGAAGTCGGGAGATTAATAAATCGAGTTGAAATTGAGGTTAGTAATTCTTCAAATTTTTGACGATATTCCAGAAGCCTGGTTTGCTCAAGACGGGCATCTTCGGCAGTTTTGCGTTCCGTAACATCACGCGCGGCAGCGTATACCCGTTCCCCTTCTCTTTGTGAACGCCATTCAATATAACGCCAACTTCCGTCCTTGCAGCGACAGCGATTTATAAAATTGAGAATTTTCTGACCAGAACCAAGACGTTTTAGTTCGTTGACCGTGGCCTGCATATCATCTGGATGAATAAATTCCAATAAGTTTTTTTGTAGCAAATCATCCAGCGCATATCCGAGAATGCTTTCCCAGGCTTTGTTGAGTCTTAAGAAATTTCCACGCAAATCGGTAATACACAGAAGATCCAGAGAAACATCGAAATAACCTTCAATCTCTTTGACCCTATCCTGGATCATCGCTTCAGCAGCTTTTCGCTCGGTTATATCACGGCTAACTCCAATCAAAACGTCCCGGCTGCCCCAACGGCCGTTCGCCACTTTGGTTTCCACCGGGATTAAGCTCCCATCTTTTTTAAGCAAATCAAATGGACAGGCATCCACCAATCCCGCCAGCATATCCTGCACAGTTTGCCAGACCTGAGCCTGCTGTTCTGGTGGATGAACCATTAATACATTTTTACCGATCAATTCTTCATGCGAATAATACAGGCTATCCAATACTTTTTGATTCACCTGGATGATATTGCCCTGTTCATCAAGTACAAAAACATAGTCTGTTAATGTATCAAACATGCTTTGAAGCTCAATCTGGCTGTCAACCAATTCGGCCTGGACCTTGAGCCTGGCGATCATGTTCCCAATTTGAAAAGACAGGTTTTCAAGTGCGTTGCGGCGATATTCAGGCATATCATCCAAAACATGCGATGCAACGTTCATGCAGGCAATCACTTCATCATTAAATTTAATTGGAATGATCGCTGATATATGCAAACCTTCATTGATAGCCACCTGATTTTTACTGGTAGGCAGCTGCAAATATGGCTGGTAAATCGCTTCACCTTTCATCACCACATTATATTGGCCAGTACCATATGAAAAACGACTCCCTCTAGAAATAAATTCATCAGAAAGGCCTTTGTGCGCCATTAAAACAAGATCATGGCTTTGACGGTCAACCAGGTAAATGCCTCCGCAATCCATTTCAGAAACGTGCAAAGCCAGATCCAAAACTAGTGGCAGCGCATCGGCGATTGTGGATTTCTGCGCAAGGATTATGGCCAGATTTCTTTCAGCAATGGCAATTTCCTCCAACCTTTTACGCGAAGTAATATCACGGCTGATGCCAAGAATTCCAATGGTTTTTCCCTGCATATCATAGAGAGGCGCCTTGAGTGTATCCAGGAGAACCTGTGAGCCATCCGGATATTTGATCCATTCCTCGTTATGGCGCTGACCGCCTTGTTCCATCATCTTGCGATCATTCTCACAAAATAAATCTGCGCTCTGCCGATCGAACAAATCATAATCAGATTTATTTACAATTTCGTCAGATGGCTTTCCAAGAAACCGGGCAAATTCATGATTGGCGCCCAGATAAATGCCATTCACATCCTTAAAGAAAACTATATCGGGAATAGAGTTGATTAAACCGGAAAGCAATGCAATTTTATTGGAGAGTTCGTCTTCAATTTTTTTATGATCTGTAACATCAACTCCAACAGCCTGAATTTCAAATAATTTTCTAGTTGAATCCTGAATAATGCTATCTTCCCAAGCAAGCCAACGCCAACCATGAATTGTCATGGCCTGTTGAACAAAGTTTACCCTGTAAGGAGGCTTTTCAAAGTCCTTCATGACTGCCAGGCTGGCCGGCAGGTCGTCTGAATACACGGAGGGCGTAAAAGAACTGCCTATCAATTCATCCAGGGTTTTCCCAAACATGTCACAATAGGCCTGGTTGGCAAATATAAAGCAGCCTTCTCGATCCAATCGCACAACCAGGGTATTTTGAGAGTCAATCATGCCCCGGTAACGTTGTTCAGTTTCACTTAATCCCTGTTTGTTGGCAATCTGATCACTAATATTACGAGGAACACAAATCAAAAAGACCTGGTTTTGGATCACCCGCCTGCGCAAAGAAATATCCAATGGCATCAAATAACCAGATTTATGCTTGCCATAGACAATCCGGCCATCCCCCATCCGGTGAATTTCGTTTTCTGTCTCTAAATAATTTCGAAAATAATCGCGATGAACCTGTAGATATTTTTCGGGCAACAAAACGTCCAGGGCTTGGCCAATCAATTCACTTCCCTGATACCCAAACAGCTGACCAGCAGCAGAATTTGAGTAAACAACCTGCATGGCGTCATTCAGAATAAAAATTGCGTCAGGCAAATATTCCGCCAGATCATGAAAAGACCAGTTAAGATTATTGATTTTTGAAAGGTCATTTTCCTGAATTAGGTTTGTTTGGATCGCCATTTGGTTCATTCCTTTATAACTGCCCAGCCCGTCAGTTAAATTGAACAAAATACATGTTTTCAAATACAGAATAAAAAAATCTAAACATCCGAAATCCGCAATTAAATAAATGAATTATTGGTATGATCCAATTTTGTGCGATAAGACTTGTTTTTAAGCGTCATTTGCACCGTGCAGCCATTGGTTGAATCCAAAATATTGACATCTCCATTCTGGGTTCTTGCAAAAGATCTGGCCATGAATAAACCCAGGCCCATGCCATGATTTTCAGGAAGACCCTGATCATAGGGCATTTGTGAGAACCGCTCAAAAACGGTCTCGCGTTTATCCAGTGGGATACCTGCTCCCTGGTCGGTGATGGTCAGGGAACAACCATCCGTATCATGCTGCTTCAAGCATACCTGTACAACTCCACCTTCCTGGCTAAATTTACAGGCATTATCCACCAAATGACACACAACCTGGGTAAAAACACGTGCAGGGGTGAAAATCATGACATCATCATCGATATGTAAATCAATCTTCAAATTCTTTTCATGCCAGATTTCAAAAACTTCCCTGAGTGGTATCAAAAATGAATATTCGAGGTCGACCGTTTCACCCGAAGTTGGATAGCGCCCAAGATCATATTCATTCATCCAAATCAATGTTTCCATCCAGATTTTCATTCGATAAGCACTGTTGCGTGCATAATCCAGATATTGACCCGATGGTGACTGATTCTTCGCTATCATTTCCAGCGACATCAACAGAACACCCAGGTAAGTTCGAAAATGGTGGCTGGTGTGAATAGGCAGCGATGTTGAAAGATTGTCCAACAGTTGCCGGGCTTCCTCGTGCATCAATAAATCTGCACGTTCTTTGCGCCTGAGAATACTCTGGATGCGAGCAATCAATTCGACGATATCAACAGGTTTTGTAATATAGTCTTCCGCCCCAATACTCAACCCAGTGCTTTTTATAGCCGGGGTTGATAAGGCGGAAAGGAAAACAAATGGAATATCAGCAGTCTCTTTGCCTTCATTTAGAATCCTCTTGATCTCCAAGCCATCAGGTGACGGCATTTTCAAATCGCAAATAATTAATCCTGGGTGTATTTCATTAGCGAGTTTGATGCCATCTACTCCACCAGCCGCAACTGCCACACTAAAACCAGCCTTGCGCAAATTGGCGGCAAGACCCAAACGAAAGTTCGGGTTATCATCTATAACAAGTAAGTCAGCCATTCTTCCTCCACCAATATGAGTTACTCCAGGTTATTTGGCGGTAATACCATTCTCACACGGCAACCCGACAGACTGTCCAAAATCTGAATATCTCCCCCCCAGGCCCGCACAAACGTTCTGGCAATGGTAAGACCCACGCCTAGACCGCCAAAATCTCTGGTTTCACCCTGGCTGATCTGGTAATAGCGTTCAAAAACCTTTTCGCGAAGTTCAAGAGGAATTCCGATACCGTCATTGGTCACTTCAATGACACACCCACCGGATTCGCCAGGCTCCACGGAAATATTCACTTTTCCTTTATCAGGGCTAAATTTACAGGCATTATCAACCAGATGTGCAACAACATGCCCAAACTCATTTCTGGGAGCAAAAATCATTGTGTTCGGGTTAATGTTAATTTGAATATTTAGCTTTTTCTTTTCCCATAAAACCGTAGTCTGGTTGATGGGATTTTTTAGATGAAAAGTCATATCTATTCTTTGCGGTACATAAGTCAGGTGTCTCTGATCCATATCGTAAAGCATCTCAAGATCTTCCACCAAAAATTTCAAGCGGTAAGCGCTGCTGCTGGCCGTGGTAATGTATTCGTCCAGTTCCAGGTTACGCTGAACGAATTTATCTTTCAGAATTAACTCCAGGGTTGAAAGGATGATGGTCAATGGCGTACGCATCTCATGACTCAAGTTGGCTGAAATGTTGCTCCTCAGCTTGTCCAAATCAGCAATACTTTCCTGAATACCGCGTGAATGCCCTCGTTCCTCCCGGCGCAGCACAGATTGAATCCGTGCCAACAATTCGTTTACATCAAAAGGCTTTGTAATGTAATCATCTGCCCCACTCTGCAAACCAGCCAACTTATCCATCTGAGCTGTACGCGCTGTCAGGAAAAAGAAAGGAATATGACCAAGATCGGGGTCAACTGACAATTCTTTTTTAAGCTGGATACCGTTTGGGGGAGGCATCATGATATCGCACAAAATAATATCTGGTTTTGTGGTGCGAATTGCAGCCATCCCTTCCATGCCATTACCCGCATTTATGACATCAAAACCCTCACGCCGCAAGACAGCCACCAATCCGAGGGAGAATTTTTTATCGTCATCAATAACCAAGATTGTTTTGTTAGCTGAATTCATTTACCACCTCTTTTTTTAGATAATCGAAGTTGGATAAAAAATGATCAACAATTTTTGGGTCAAACTGTTTTTCGCGTTGAGAAAGGATCATATCCTTTACAACATTTTCTTCAATCGCAAATTTGTATGGACGATTGGATAGCAGTGCATCAAAAACATCCACAACACTGAAAATCCGAGCCACCAGTGGAATTTCTTCTCCGCGAAGTTTTTCGGGGTACCCCAGCCCATCCCACCGTTCATGATGACACAAGGGTATATCGCGTAAAGGTCTTAAAAATTCAATGGCTGACAACATTTGATAGCCAAGCACAGGATGCTCATGAATGATCTTCCATTCATCAGATGTCAATGGACCCGGTTTATTCAAGATCGTATCCGGAATGGCAAGCTTGCCAATGTCATGAAGCATGGCACCTTTGCGTACGATTTCTACTTCTTCACTGGACAATCCAAGCGATTTGGAAAGCGCAACAGCCCAACGCGTAACCCGCAGGGTGTGTCCGGCTGTGCCGGTATCATAAATTTCTATTGATTCACCCCATTGTTTTAATGTTTCTATGGAAAAATTGGTGTTTTTCGAATCACGTACTGCCTGGCGATAGCCAAGATTGACAGTACGAAAGATCGACTTTAACTTGGCAATCAAAATATCTGCATCAAAAGGCTTTGTAATATAATCTTCTGCCAGATATAACCCGCTTAATATATTGGTACGATCACTAAGGGCTGTTAAAAATACAACTGGAATTGGCTGAGTTACCGGAAGCCTGTTCAAAACCATCTTCACCTGGAAACCAGTCATTTTTGGCATGTTCACATCTAAAAGGATCAAGTCTGGCTGATCAGATTGGGCCATCTTTATTCCATACATACCATCTGACGCTGAGATAACTTCATAATCCGCTTTCATCAAGGTTCTAGAAATCCCAAGCAGAAAGTTAGCGTCATCATCAATTATCAAAATTTTTGTCTTTTCCTTAATTGACTCAGAAATGTCATGTGCGATCATATATGTCAGCGCTCCTCTAAAAAATAAACAGTCTTAAACCTGCATATATAGCATAATCGATCCTGATTACTTTGTCATCACTCCCCTGTTGAATTATCGGCCCGGACTTGTGGAAATAAAATCCGCAACTGTCGTCAACATTTGTTGATATAAGCCTGTACAATGCGAGGATATTCTTAAAAAAAAACGCCTGGAAATAATATCCAGGCCAGGTAGGTATCGAATGTCAACTGCAGTTAATCAAAAACAAAATCAAGAATTTTCGTCATTAACATCAACCAGACCCTTACGTATCGCGTAAACAACTGCCTGGGCCCTGTTTTCCAAACCAAGTTTGCTGATCAGGTTGCTGACATGCGAACGGACAGTCCCCTCAGTTATGGAGGCCTCTTGCGCAATTTCAGCATTGGTCAAACCTGAAGCCAACCAACGTAAAATATCGAGCTCGCGCGTAGTGAGTGCTTCCAGATCGTGGGTAACCGGTTTGTTGTTTTGAATCTGGTGAAAGAGGCTGAGTTCAGTGCGGGCCGATAAGGTTGGCTTACCCTGAAAAGCGTTCCGAATTGCATAAAATATTTCCTGTGGTGAATTATCTTTCACAAGATAACCAATCGCGCCAGCTTTAATGGCAGCAAAAATTTGATCACCATCAGAATAAGATGTAAAAATAATGATCCGGGCTTCGGGATTACTTTGTAGTATTTCTTTTATTGCTTCCAACCCGCTCTTTTTGGGTAAACCAAGATCCATCAAAATGACATCTGGCTTTAATAAATTGGCCTTTTCCACAGCTTCAATGCCATTGCTGGCTTCGCCGACAACTTTGAAATCTGGCTCATGATGGAATAATTCCACCAAACCAAACCTTAATGCCGGGTGATCATCTACGATTAATAAATGAATTAACTTTTCAATCAAGGTGTTCCATCCTGGCGATAACTTGTTTTAGGAAAAATGAAGACCATACTCCAAATTATTTATTAATAACCATTCTAAGTAATTATAAGCGACGATCCATGAAAATACCGATCAGGTTTATAAATATTAATTCCACTGATCCAGTCGGTTGAATGATTGGTCAACAATTCTCAGGTTGGTTTTTCCCAAAGGGTTTCTTCGCTTGTGTATGTTTGAGTTCAAAATGAGAACTGCTGATGGTTGGAAGAGCAGACGCATTTTTTTGATACAATTGCGATATGATTATCCCGCCGGTAAAAAGAATGATACTGCACGAAGATGGGAATATTCTCATCGTCAATAAGCCTGCCAACCTGTCCGTGTTACCGGATGGCTGGGAACCCGACGCACCTTATCTGGTCAAACTACTGCACGAAAAATATCCCGAGTTGATGATTGTCCATCGCCTGGATAAAGTCACCAGCGGTGTGATGGTTTTCGCTCGCACGATCGAAGCCCACCGCACTCTAAATATGCAGTTTGAAAAGCACTCTGCCCAAAAAATCTACCATGCCATTTGCAATGGCATTCCACGATGGGATGAACACACTGCCAAACACAAACTTCGGGTTAATGTTGGACACAGCCATCGCACGATGGTGGACAATGGCAAAGGCACACCCGCCGAGACCAGATTCAAGGTACTCAGACGTTTTCAGAGGCTCGCTTTACTGGAAGCTATCCCTGCAACGGGGAGAACGCACCAAATTCGGGTTCACGCTTACGCTCTCGGACATCCACTTCTGGGTGACAACCTGTACAGCGCTCCTCCAACCGAGTTGATCGAACGCCCGGCTCTGCACTCACAGTCATTAACCTTCACCCATCCGACCAGCGGCGAGCTGTTAACTTTTACAGCCCCTTATCCACAAGATTTTTCAGCCGTATTGGAAAAAATAAAGGCCGGTCAATAACCGGCCTTTATTTTTTCAAGCAATTTTCCGAGCTTCCATGTAAAAGCGTTTCTCGTGCGCTTCTCCCATTGAGAAAGTCTTGCGAGGTAAGGCCCCGTCCAGGATTACTGTTTTGAAAAGATCAGACTTGTGCATTCCAGGTAAGTAAAAACCAGCGTTGCCTGGCTGCCCACCGAGTCTGACGGTCACTTCAGCACCATGGACATAATCAATTTTCTCAGCACCATCCCTTTTCAAGAACTGATCAAGAAAGGCCTGGATTGTGCCAACTGGCAAGTTGGATAACGGATTCTTGATTTCGATTACACCAAATGCTTGCCCTGCCCCTATAATGCCAACCGCCTGGGCAGGGCCGATGGCTGCATCAACCTGTTTTACCATTTCGCTGGCAGTAGACATGGGGGTATAACTAAAATTAAATCCGAAGTGGTCACTGAAAGCACCCATAAGATCTTGCTTGATGCCAAATATTACACGATGAATTGGCTCAAATTCAAGCGCCTGATCGTGCACATTTTCAATTTCGACCAGGGCATAGCGGGCCGGGTGCTGAAGCCCCACCACCGGTTTAATTTTTTCCCAAATAGCCTTGGCAGTGGCAAGCGAATGGTTGCCGTCACCCATGGCAAACAAAAGCACAGGCTGATCATTGACGCCATATTTTTCCGCGAATACTTCTGGCCGGGATAAATCGCGCAAAGCCGCGACTACTCCGCTTTCGAGTTCTGAACTCAACTGGTATCCGGCCAGATGACCGCTTCCCAACATCAGGTCAAAATCGTAGAGCTTTTCCATTCGTGATTTGGCTGCCAACAGCGGCTCAATCACTGTCCGCCGGGCATCATCGATCAAAACCAGGATGTGTGGGAATTCCAGCTCTGCACCTTCACGAATTTTCATGCGCGGAGGCAAACGCTCAACGATCGTACCTTCTGTCGCCCTTATCAGACTTGAAGAACCTTTGGCGTAATCGTAATGTTCCAGATCCAGCGCCAACATGAGACCTTTGCGGGTGCGACCATCAACCGTTCGTTCAACATAGATCAAGCCTTCACGTGGTTCCAAAACAGGGTCTGGCCCGGTGAGCATGGCGCGCATTGCAGTCTGGATTTTTTGAATTCGCTCCGGTTCATCAGCTGCATCAAGGTAGACCTCCGGTAATGTCAAATGCAGGGTAGATGGACTATCACCAACGATTTTTTCTACTTTTTGCCAATACTCCGGTTGAGATGTAAACTGATCACAGGCGATGATAGCCCATTTCGTCAGGTCTGTACCTTTTCTAGGCAGAAAAATCCGGGGGATCTGCACGCCAATGTCATCAAAGACTTTCATGTATTCTCCATTAAATTGATAAGAGCGACCCGTCAAAACCGGTCCTGATGCATGTGGAACTTGCAAGCAGGCACGCGATGGATCGCTCTTATGAAAATTATTTTATTGTTTTGGCAAATTCGATCAGTTTCTCTGCCACTTCGGCACCAACACGACCCTGGGCTTCCTTTGTGGCCGCACCAATGTGCGGAGAGCCAATCACATTGGGAAGCTTAACCAGTTTCCAATCGGTGGGCGGTTCTTCTGCAAAGACATCCAATGCAGCTCCAGCCACTTTGCCGCTGGTGAGCGCATCATAAAGCGCATTCTCATCCACGATGCCACCACGCCCACAGTTGATAATCCGTACTCCATTCTTCATCTTATCAATTTGAGCCTTAGCGATCATGCCGGTCGATTCTTTTGTCTTTGGCAAATGCAGGCTGATGTAATCGGCCTGGGCCAGCAATTCATCCAGATTAGCGATAAGTTTTACCCCGGCAACAGTTTTAACATAAGGATCGTATGCAATGACCGTCATGCCAAGTGCGGTCGCCCTGGAAGCCACGGCTTTGCCAATATTTCCAATTCCGATCAATCCCAGGGTCTTACCGCCAATTTCATCGCCTTCAAAGGATTTCTTGTCCCATTTTTCGGCTTTGAGTGTGGCAGTTGCCTGATAAATTGAGCGCGCCAATGCAAACATATAACCAATGGTCAACTCGGCGACCGAGTCTGAGCTGGCAAGCGGGGTATTCATAACAGTTATGCCTTTAGACCTGGCGAATTCAACATCAATCGTATCCAGCCCGACTCCACCACGTACAATCACCTTTAAATTAGGGCAAACTTCCAACAATGGTTGGCGAACCTTTGTGCGGCTTCGAACTACCATGCCATCATAAGCTGGCAAAACACCCGGTAATTGTTCCGGAGTGATATCGTCACGAATATCAACGATCAGGCCTGCAGCGCGCATCTGTTCGATAGCTTCGGATTCGGTTTTATCACAAACTAAGATTTTCATTGATTTCTCCTGAAATTTGTTGTTGAATTGCGAAACAGTGGTTGGGGAAATTACCCAAAGTAAAGAATCTGGTTATTTTTTATCGGTGAGATTGTACCAATCGGTTAGGGCAAGTGTCAACCGAT
>CAZLJB010000057.1:10521-11661 GCA_964559195.1 uncultured Anaerolinea sp.
GAAATTAAACGAGCACATAATTTCAATGCTGGCCCATCCATCTTACCGTTACCGGTTTTGGAACAGGCTCAAAAAGAATTGATCGACTTTAAGGGCACTGGCATGTCTGTAATGGAAATCAGCCACCGCTCAAAAGAATTCGAAACCGTTATTGCTGAAGCAGAGCAAGACCTGCGTACCCTGATGGGTATACCTGGTAATTACAAGGTGCTCTTCCTACAAGGCGGAGCAACACTGCAATTTGCAATGATCCCAATGAATCTACGTCCTGCCGGGGCGTCAGCAGACTATGTCGTGACTGGTTCCTGGAGCAAAAGTGCGCTAAAAGAAGCTCAAAAACTAGGAACAACCAAATCTGCCTTTAGTGCGGAGGCGGGTAACTTCAAACACTTGCCCAAACAGGATGAACTAAAACTCGACCCACAGGCTGCCTATCTTTACTTCACATCCAACGAAACCATTCATGGGGTTGAATTCAAACAAGAACCCGTTCCACCGGCTGGTGTACCACTCTTCGTGGATACTTCATCTGACTTCATCAGCCGTCCAATCGATGTCAATAAATATGGACTGATTTATGCCGGCGCACAAAAAAATGCCGGGCCAGCAGGCGTGGTTGTAACCATTATCCGCGATGACCTGCTGGAACGTGTCCCTGCCAACCTGCCTGCCATGCTGGATTATAAAGTCCAGGTGGCTGGCGGATCAATGCACAATACGCCGCCTTGTTTTGCAATCTACATGGTCGGCCTGGTATTCAAATGGGCACTCAACTTGGGTGGCTTACCTGAAATCCAACGGCGGAACGATACCAAAGCAAACGTGGTGTACCATGCCATCGACGAAAGCGGCGGGTTCTACAAGGGACATGCCGAACACGAAAGCCGCTCGAACATGAACATTACCTTCCGCTTGCCAACCGAAGAGCTCGAAGACACTTTCGCATCTGAAGCAAAGAAACAAAATATGATCGGACTCAAAGGCCATCGCTCTGTCGGTGGATTGCGTGCATCAACATACAACGCCCTCCCGCTTGAATCGGCTGAAGCTCTGGCTGGCTTCATGAAAGAATTCCAGCGCAAGCACGGCTAAGACGAATTTAGCAACTGAAAAGATTCAAAGGGTGTTTCCACGGGAAGA
>CAZLJB010000058.1:0-11639 GCA_964559195.1 uncultured Anaerolinea sp.
CTTAACAATTGCAATTTTGCTGATCGGGATTGGATCAACCTGCCTGCATGCGGGGGGTGGATCGGTGGCAATTTCAAGTATTCCTGGAAAATCATCCCCATCCGGGGTATTTGCAGCATTTGGGGTGATTGGGCTGGCACTGGGCGGCCTGGCCTCGCTCAAATTCGCAGATACCACCAGGCTGGTGCTAATACCTCTGCTGGCTATTATTGGAATCATATTATGGGTAAAACCGCAGGTTTCCATCAAGCAGTTCAACCATGACAGGATCCACCCCGCAACAAATTTAATACTGGTCTTGCTGCTTGTAACTGCAATTGCACTGCGCTCAACAGTCTGGGTGGGAACACAAATCAGGCTGGAACGATTCTCAACTGCTGCACTCTGGCTGGCCATCTCAGCCGGGGCCGGCAAACTGGTTGGGGGATTTGCGGCAGACCGCTTCGGTTGGAAAATCTGGGCATTGGTAATGCTGGTGGGAGCCGGCGTGATGTTATTTATAGCAAGTCCCTGGCTGCCAGCCTTGATGATAGGCGCCCTGATGCTCCAATCGCTGACACCTCTTTCCATGGCAGCTGCCGGGCGTGCCTTACCAAAATCTCCGGCAATGGCAGCTTCGCTGGCACTCGGAACCGCAGTCTTAGCCGGTGGGGTGCCCTATTTTTTCATCAACAGCAGTTGGTTTGGTTCCGGCACACTCGCAGCCGTCTTACTTCTATCTATATTTTTATATTGGGTTGTATTAAAAAAACAGGAACCAGAACAAATTTATAATAACAATGGACGTGCATCAGATTAAGAATCAGGAGCAGGGTCAATAAAAACCCGGAAGGATAACAGGATGAGTAATTCTTTTGATTTCGGTGGAGAAATAGCCTGGCGCCCATCGCCAGAGACCATTGAACAGGCTAACCTGACGACCTTTATGCGCCAACATAAAATCCAGGACTACGCAGAACTGATGCACCGCTCCACAACTGACGTGGGCTGGTTTACAGACGCAGTTCTAAAACACCTGGATATCCAATTCTACAAACCCTATACGCAGGTCATCAACCTGGCAGATGGAGTGCAATTCCCAAAGTGGTGCGTGGATGGACAACTAAATATTGTCCATAATTTATTGGACAAGTATGTGCAGTCACCAGCACCCATCAACCCGACTGACAAACCCAACTCAAAAACCGGGCCAGACCCGGCGCTTAGACCAGCATTGAGCTGGGAAGGAGAAGAAGGGCAGACCCGCAGCTTAACAACCCGTGAACTTTACGAACAAACCAATCAGGCTGCCAATGCACTTCGTTCACTCGGTCTGAAAAAAGGTGACGCCGTGGGTTTGTTTATGCCCATGACCCCCGAAATCGTGATTGCCCTGCTGGCGATTGCTAAAATTGGTGGGATCATCCTGCCGCTTTTCAGCGGTTATGGAGCCGGAGCGATTGTCAACCGCCTGGGCGATGCCAATGCCAAAGCGCTCTTCACTGCCGATGGCACCCTCCGGCATGCCAAAAATGTAGATATGAAATCGGTCGCCGACGAAGCTGCTGCCCAGTTGCCCATGTTAAAACACATCATCGTCCTGAAACGCAGTGGAAAAAACGTATCCATGACGCCAGGCCGGGATCACTGGTGGCATGAGTTAGTAGATATGCAACCCAAGCAGGCGGAAACTGAAAAAACATCTGCCGAAGACACCCTGATGCTCATTTATACATCCGGCACAACAGGAAAACCCAAGGGTGCGGTTCATACTCATTGTGGGTTTCCTGTGAAAGCTGCGCAGGATATGGCCTTTGGTACAGATGTGCATCCTGGAGATGTGTTTTACTGGATGACAGATATGGGCTGGATGATGGGTCCCTGGCTGGTATTCGGAACATTGGCATTGGGAGCTTGCATGTTTCTGTACGACGGCGCGCCTGATTACCCAGGCCCTGAGCGGTTATGGTCTCTGGTTGAGCACCACAAAATCACACAGTTGGGTGTTTCGCCAACACTCATCCGCACATTGATTCCGCACGGTGACCAACCAATCAAAGGATATAATCTATCATCCCTTAAGTGTTTTGCCTCAACTGGCGAGCCATGGAACCCGGATCCATGGCTGTGGTTATTCAACAAGGTTGGCAAAGGCACCAGGCCCATCATAAATTACTCGGGCGGGACAGAAATTTCTGGCGGAATTGTAATGGGCAACCCGCTCCTGCCCATCAAACCCTGCTCCTTTTCGGCTGCCTGTCCAGGGATGGCCGCCGATGTGGTGGACGAAAATGGCCAATCGATTCGCAACCAGGTCGGTGAACTGGTCATCAAAGCACCCTGGATTGGAATGACGCGAGGCTTTTGGAAAGACCCGCAGCGCTACCTGGAAACTTACTGGTCGAAGTGGGAAAATGTATGGGTTCACGGTGACTTTGCTGCGATCGATACAGATGGGCTCTGGTATATCCTTGGCCGTTCGGATGATACGCTTAAAATCGCAGGTAAACGCCTTGGCCCGGCAGAAGTAGAATCAGTACTGGTACACCATCCAGATGTCATTGAATCGGCCGCAATTGGGGTGCCGGATGAAATAAAAGGAATGGCGTTGGTGGTTTTTTGCGTATTGAAAACCCTGATTGGCTCATCAGACGAGGTACACCAGTACAGGGAGCAATTACGACTTGAATTAAAGAATATGATTGTGGCTGAATTGGGAAAACCCCTGGCTCCCAAAGCCATATTATTTGTAAGCGATCTGCCCAAAACAAGAAACGCCAAGGTTATGCGCCGCATGATTCGCTCAGCGTATCTTGGTCTGGAGCCTGGTGATACCAGCTCGCTTGTAAATCCCACGGCAGTGGACGAAATCAAACTGGCAAGTTAATCAAAACATTAATTATAGGAGAAACGATGGAATATATAGATTTACGATCAGACACGGTTACCAAACCCACACCAGAAATGCGCGAAGCCATGGCAAAAGCCGAGGTGGGTGACGATGTCTATGGTGATGATCCCACAATCAACCATTTACAGGAATTGGCAGCCGCAAAATTAGGGAAGGAAGCCGGGTTGTTTGTACCATCCGGGACGATGGGCAATCTGGCGGGCATATTGGCACACTGCAACCGAGGCGACGAAGTCATCATGGGCCAACATGCACATACTTTTTTACACGAAGGCGGCGGTATTTCAACGTTGGGGGGAGTGCACTCCTGCCAGATAAAGGAACAAGCTGACGGATCTCTGGCATTGGAAGATATTGAAGCTGCCATTCGCGCCGATGATGAACATGAACCCGTGACCCGTCTGATCGAAATTGAAAATACCCAAAACGCTTGCGGAGGGGTGTTTCAAACTCCGGAGTACATTCAGCGTCTGGTAGATTTTTCTCACAAACGTGGACTGATCGTGCACATGGATGGTGCACGGATCTTTAACGCGGCCGCTGCACAAGGATTGGATGTTAGCCAACTGACAGGTCCGGTAGACTCGGTTACATTTTGCCTGAGCAAAGGTCTGGGTGCCCCAGTCGGGTCAGTCTTATGCGGAAACACTGAATTTATCAAGAAAGCCCGCCGTATTCGCAAACACCTGGGAGGCGGCATGCGACAGGCAGGCATCATCGCGGCAGCTGGCATCGTGGCACTCAACAACATGGTCGACCGTCTGGTGGATGATCATGTCCGTGCACGCCACATGGCAGAAGGATTGAGCGAAATCCCAGGGATTATCCTCAAACCTGGCACCCCCGCCACGAATATGCTTTATTTCGACCTGGCTGATACCATCAAGCTCAGCACCCAGCAAATTGAGAAAAAGCTGGAAGAACACGGCGTGCTGGCAAATGCCAGCGGGCCACGACGCTTCAGGCTGGTAACCCATCTCTGGATCAAAGACAACGATGTAGATACAACTGTCCAGGCATTTCGAGAAGTTTTAAAATAATTGTGGGTTGAAATGTTATAGTTTTACCTTTGGAAAACTATAAAAACACATCCGGTTTGCGGGGCAAACCAGCCGCAGACTTCCGATCGGAAGACAAGAAGGTTCCGGGTGGGAGGAAACCCTTTGGGTTTCCTCCCACCCGGATTAATCTATCCCCCCTCAGGCAGATCGCTAAGGATCAGCTCGCATGATATTGACAGAAAAAGCCTGTCTGGAGAACAATAAATTTCAAAAATGTGTGAGGTAAAACTGCTCATGAGCTGACCGGATTTCTTCACACTTAATCGGTTATAATTTTTGGGATTAAAAAACTATTATTTGTTTATTCGCAAACAGTTGAAACAAATTATTAGCTATTTCCTCGACCCAACCATCGCAAAATCAGAGTGTTGGGATTAATACATTATTTTGCTTCGCGGTGAATTATATGAATAACGAGCCATTTGTTACATTACAAGAAATAGATGAAGTAGCGGCTGCCATACGCGCCCGCACCAGGTACCAGCCAAAAATCGGACTTATCCTGGGCTCAGGTCTCGGCGGGATGGCGGACGCGATTCAAAACCCGGATCTAATCCCATTTAATGAACTTCCACACTGGCCAATCTCAACTGCGCCTGGACATGTTGGTCGATTGGTAATTGGCGATCTTGAAAACAAGAGTGTCATGGTGATGCAAGGTCGCATCCATTTTTATGAAGGTTATTCAATGTCGCAAGTAACGCTGCCCATTCGGGTCATGCAGC
Organism: uncultured Anaerolinea sp.; assembly: GCA_964559195.1. Classification (GTDB taxonomy): domain Bacteria; phylum Chloroflexota; class Anaerolineae; order Anaerolineales; family Villigracilaceae; genus UBA5195. The sequence continues at coordinate 4,677 of CAZLJB010000058.1, forward strand.
GATTGGGTATCGAAATAATAATTGTCACAAATGCTGCTGGAGCGATTAATCCGGATTACACCCCCGGGGATTTGATGCTGATCACTGATAATTTGAACCTGGTGGGAATGATGGGTTTTAATCCATTGATTGGGCCCAACCTGGATGAACTTGGGCCTCGCTTCCCGGATATGAGCCAGGTTTATGATCGCAAATTGGGCGAATTGACCCGCCAGGCTGCAAAGGAAGCTGGCATCAATTTGCAGGAAGGCGTTTATGCTGGTTTGAGCGGGCCATCCTTTGAAGGACCTGCTGATCTTCGTTTTCTGCGAGCCATAGGCGCTGACGCTGTTGGCATGTCCACCGTCCCGGAAGTCATCGTAGCCAGGCATGCTGGAACGCGGGTTTTGGGAATTTCAGGAATCAGTAACAAAGCTAACCTTGATGGAAATACGCCTACTTCCCATGAGGAAGTGCTCGAGGCCGGTATTGTGATGGTGCCATTTCTTACAAAAATCCTGCGCAGCGTTCTACGCAATATTTAGTCTACCTTAACATATTATAGAGAACCCTCTGTGGATGCGCTGTTTCGCTTCCTCGTACAGTATGAGACCCTGGTTTACCTGATATTGACGGTAGGGGCAATTTTTACTGCGCGCTCACTTTGGAAGGCCTGGTCAGAATGGCGTTCATCCGTATTTGGTCTTGAAAAGGAACTTTCTTTTCAGAAAGTACGGGTTTCAGGAGCAGTTTTTATTCTGCTAATCATGATTGGTTTGAGCCAATTTTGCGTGGTATCGTTTATTGTGCCCTTCTTACCATCCACAACATTCAGGCCGACCCCCACAGCTGATTTACTACAAACTCCCGCGGCAGCGCTAAATCAACCGGGTACTGATCAGGCAATTCAACCAGGGACTCCATCTGCCCAAGCAGGTACGGTTGATTGTATCCCCGGACAACTAATTTTTTTGTCGCCAAAACCAGGAGACGAAGTGCAAGGCAAGATCATTCTGACCGGCACGGTCAACGTAGCAAATTTTGGTTTTTTCAAATATGAATATGCCAGCCTCGGAAGCGATACCTGGACCACCATTGCCGCAGGAGATAAAGTTATTATTAATGGAGAGCTGGGTGCTTGGGACACGGCTCAATTAATACCGGGAGATTACCAAATCAGGCTTTTGGTAACTGACAACCTTGGAAAGCCTATGCCCGCCTGCACCATACCTGTTCGTGTAATGGCACCGTAAACACTATGGCCGAATTCGAGATCAGAAACACCGTTTCAACAGACCTTGCCCGCCTGGCAGCACTTGATCATACCATCGACACTGATTACGTCTGGCAGTTGGACCTGCACCGTGAAACCGGGCAGGTCGAAGTATCACTGCGCGAAGTGCGTTTACCTCGGTCTGTCCGGATTGAACATCCGCGCCCAGCCAGAGAACTTCCAGATACCTGGCATTTGCGTCCGATGCTAAGTGCCATGGCAGGCATGGAAGCCATTGCCTATATTCGTTTCAGTGACGTCATCGTTCCGCATGCCGTATGGATCACAGACGTTGTAGTAAGTAAACCTTTTCGCAGACAGGGCCTGGCTCGCAAACTGATTGGCTCTGCAGAAGCCTGGGGGCTTCAACGTGGACTGCACCGGGCAATCATCGAATCGCAATCAAAGAATGCACCCGCCATTCGCATGGTGCAAAAGTTGGGCTTTGAGTTCTGCGGGTATAATGATCATTATTATGCTACCCGAGATATAGCGCTATTTTATGCCAGGTCAATTTAGGGCCTTCTAGCACGGTCAAAGGAATACTGCAATAACAAGCAAAATAATCGCTTGATGCCCTTCTGTTTTTCATTCGTCAGCTTGGAAGGTTCCAAAATGCTTACTGGTTGGGAAGAAAACCTTCTTGAGGGGATCAAAACAGTCAATCAAATACTTACGGCGGGGATTTCTATCACCGCCTTTTCTCTGCTTATTTATGCGCTGACTTTTAATTTACGCGATCGTGTTGCCCGTTCTTTTGCCACAATCTTGCTCTCGGTCGTGGTGATTTTTACCTGTGAAGCTATTCAGAGCACTGTTCAGGCTCAGGAATTGGTTGAAACATTTCTGCGCTTGCAATGGGTGGGGCTTGTCTTCTTGCCGGCCTCTTATCTCCATCTCTCGGATGCACTACTCGTCACTGCTGGTCGCCCTTCGCGTGGGCGAAGACGCCTGTTTGTTCGCACGGCATATCTGTTCTCAGCCGGGTTCCTTGGTTTGCTGGCTCTCGGTCAACTGGTAGGCCCATTGGTCGTCAATGCGCAACCCGCCCCGCATCTTCAGCGAACAATCTGGACTGAAGTTTTTACAGTGTACTATCTGCTGACCATGCTCATGGCAGGTTTCAACTTTATGCGCGCCTACGGCCGCATGTTAACCCGCTCGGGCCGCCGAAGGATGTTCTACCTGATGGCAGGCGCAACTGCACCAGCCCTGGGCACTTATCCGTATCTGTTATTTGGCTCATCATTTGCATCTCACTATCCGCTCATCTTTTGGAGCACCGCAACTACAATCAACATCATTGTTGGCGGACTGATTATCGTAATGGCATATGCGGTCGCCTTCTTTGGCGTTTCATGGCCAGACCGGGTCGTTAGAAGCCGTTTATTCAAATGGATTATGCGAGGTCCGGTAACTGCCTCAATGGCACTGGCAATCCTGACCCTGGTACGGCGTAGTGGTGAATTATTTGGAGTAGCGTATAATGTTTTTGTACCGGTCAGCATGGTGGCAACCGTGTTGATTATGGAACATCTCATAACAATTTTGGCACCTTTCTGGGAACGAGCCTTGTTTCTGGGTAGCGATCGGACTGAATTGCTTTTACTGCAGAACATTGACGAGCGTTTGCTGACCCAAAGTGATCTGCGGCAATTTTTGGAAGCAATTCTGGCAGCTGTGCGAGACCATATGCAATCGCCTTCAGCCTTTGTGGCAGCCATGGATGATTCGAACCTGACTCTCCTGATCAATGCCGGGCGCCCTTTTTTAGAAAAAGACCATTTGTCCAAAGCACTCGAAGAAGTTAAAACAGATGGTCGCAAGGAATTTTTGTGGAATGGAACATGGATCCTGCCACTGCGAGCACGTCGAAACATGGGCATGGACCAGGATGAAACCCCTCCCCTTTTGGGCCTGCTTGGAGTGGATAACCCGACCGCAAAAACCTTGGAGCCAGACCAACGCCAGGCTCTCTGGTTATTGGCTGATCGAGCTTCGCTGGCTTTGGAAGATCGCTTGTTACAACAGCGAGTTTTTCGATCCCTGGAAGAAATTGAACCCCAGGTTGAGCTTATCCAACGCATTCGGGCTCTGGGTCGCTACGACAGCACCACTGCCCTGGCGGAAGAACTTTCACCAGATTTAGATATGGCTGAACGGGTGCGCGAAGCCCTGAACCATTATTGGGGCGGGCCCAAACTGACCGAATCTCCGCTAATGAACCTGCGGGTGATCCAGGAAACGGCGCAAAGGGAATTTGATGGCAATATGCCCAATGCGCTGCGCTCCGTGTTAAAAAAAGCAGTCGACCAGGTACGTCCGGAGGGTGAACGCCGGTTTACCAGTGAATGGATTTTATACAATATTCTTGATTTGAAATTTATCGAAGGCCGGAAAGTTCGTGAAGTTGCCAACCGGCTGGCAATGTCAGAAGCTGACCTGTATCGGAAACAACGTGTAGCCGTTGAGGCAGTTGCAAAAGCAATCCTGGATATGGAATCTAATTTCAACTCCCCTTAGGAGGTGTGTTAATGGTAACCACCAATCAACCCCGATCTACTGACAATTCCGATACCTATAATGACAAATCTGCCAATACGGAACAACCAGCACTGCATCTAGAAGAGCGTGATGAGGGTTGGTGGGAATCTATACTGGGCGATGAAGAACATTTTTCATCCACCAGCGCGCACCGGGTACGAGCTCCAGCTACCGGCGCGCCCGGTTCAGCCAAAACATCACAATCTGGCGATATGATTGTCGAGTTGCCACAAGCTGATTGGATCTTTGCAGAAAATATCTATAAACAGGATCAAATTATTAGTATGCGGGTAAGCGGTCATAATCGTGGCGGCTTGCTGGTCGAAAATGACAAGCTGCGAGGGTTTGTGCCTTATTCGCACCTGGTGGAAATGACCGGCCAGACCGACCAGGAAAGAGATGATTTCCTGGCTGATTATGTTGGCAAAGAACTGCGCTTAAAAATCATTGAGTGCGTGCCTAGTGAAGGTCGGGTTGTTTTTTCAGAGCGAGCAGCACGGGCAGATGCAGGCCGCCGGACGGAACTTTTTTCCAGCCTGCGCCAGGGTGAAACCGCAACCGGTGAAGTCACCAACATTACCGATTTTGGAGCTTTTATTGACCTGGGAGGCGTGGAAGGTTTGATCCACATCTCTGAGCTTTCATGGGGCAGAGTGCTGCATCCCTCGCACATCTTGAAGTTGGGACAAAAAGTTAGCGTTCAAATCATTGAAATCTTACCTGAACGCAGCCGGATTGCCCTGAGTCTGAAACGCTTACAGGCCAATCCATGGGAATTCGTCAGTAAACGTTATACGAATGACGCCGTAATCCCCGCCACCATCACAAGCGTGGTCTCATTCGGAGTTTTTGCCAGGCTCGAAGAAGGTCTGGAAGGGCTCGTTCACATCTCTGAGATGGAGTTGAGTGGGGCTACCGTGCGGGATACCTACACCGAAGGCCAAAAAATTCAGGTCCGAATACTGCATATGGAGCCCCAACATCAACGTTTAGGGTTAAGCCTGAAACTGGATGGACGAAAACCAAATGCCTGAAAAGCATCAATTCCACGCTGAAGAACATTCACGGCCAGATTTTCTCGATTGGCTTCAGCGAATACAGAATCACTTCGGCCGTTTCGCCTTTGATATAAGCGGCGTGATTCTTTTTGCTTTTGCATTGATGACTCTGCTGGCACTCCTGGAGCTAACAGGCGGTTCGTTGCTAACCCCCTGGGCACGCACCTTGTGGCGCTGGTTGGGTTACGGTTCCATATTTGTTGTTCTGGCGGCAGGTATGGGCGGCTTGATTTTAATGCGCAAGCCGGTAGAAGGCGAGGAAAAAATTGATTGGTGGCGAGTTGTAGCTCTGGAGATTGCCACCTTCTTTACCCTGACCCTGTTCTCCATTATCGGTGGCACATCTGTGGAACGCGCCGAAGCCGGCCAGGATGGTGGCTATACGGGTTGGGCACTGTCACAGCTACTCAGCCGTATGTTGCCAGGTGACATTCTGCGCAATGTTCTGGTTGTTTTGGGGCTTTTTATTTTTCTCGGAATAGGCCTTAACTTATTACCAAAACTGGAAAACTGGCTAATGAAAATTGCCGGCGGGACAGCCGTCCCCAATCCGGTTGTTCCTGGTCTGGATACAGAGACTATGGTTCATGCACTGGTGGAAACCCCGGCTGCAGCCCAAAACACGACCCCTCCTAAAAAATCAACGACACCACTCCCCCCAGAATTTCGTAAAAATTTCAAAGTACCAGAAGCGGTGGATGAAAAACCCGTCGCTCCTCAGCCTCGCAGCGAAAACCTGCCCCCTTTCAGCATGTTGGTGGGGGAACAAGCCAGCCGGCCAGATGAACGCAGCATCAATCTGACCGCTGGTTTGATCGAAAAAACACTCTCAGAGTTCGGCATACCTGCTAAAGTGGTCGGATTTCGAATCGGCCCAACCGTGACACAATTCGCCGTTCAACCTGGTTTCATTAAAAAAGCTGGCAGTACCGAAACAGACGCTGTCCAAATGAAAGTTCGGGTGGCCCAAATTGCATCGCTTCAAAAAGACTTGGCGTTGGCAATTTCAGCCCAGCGCTTGCGCATTGAAGCCCCGGTACCCGGGCGCTCCTATGTGGGAATTGAAGTTCCAAACGAACACTCATCCCTGGTGCGGATGCGCTCAATTCTGGAAAGCGAAGCCTTTAGCAAAATTACGGCTCCACTGGCAATTGCGCTCGGACGGGATGTCTCTGGCTTGCCCCTTGTGGCAGATCTGGGTCGCATGCCTCACATGCTGGTAGCCGGACAAACAGGCTCAGGCAAATCTGTGTTTATAGCCGCCCTGGCAGCCTGCCTGGCGATGAATAATGAACCAGAAAAACTGCGCTTGGTGATGATTGATGTTAAAATGGTTGAATTGCTGCGTTTCAATGGTCTCAGGCATTTGCTTGGCAAGGTCGAAACCGATGTGCAGCGTATTCTGGGCGTGTTACGCTGGTTGGTGGTGGAGATGGAACATCGCTACCGCCTGCTTGAAGGCCTGCATACCCGCGATATAGCAGCTTATAATCGCAAAGCCAAAACCAGTATCCCGCATATCGTTGTAATTATTGATGAATTGGCTGATTTGATGATGTCCGCTCCAGATCAGACGGAACATCATCTGGTGCGCCTGGCACAAATGGCACGCGCTACCGGCATCCACCTGGTGGTGGCAACTCAGCGCCCCAGTACCGATGTGGTGACTGGTTTAATTAAAGCAAATTTCCCGGCCCGCCTGGCCTTTTCGGTGGCATCTGGCATTGACAGTCGCGTTATCCTGGACAGCACCGGTGCTGAATCCTTGTTGGGGCGGGGCGATATGCTTTTTCTAAACCCGGAAGTGGGCAACCCCATCCGCGCGCAAGGAGTGTGGGTTACCGACCAAGAAATTGAACGAATCATAGCATTCTGGCAGAAAAACTCCACCACCCTGAACGAAACTCCACCCTGGGAAACCCTGCTTAGTGAACCAGATGAAGGCAGCGACGATGCCCTGCTGGAACAGGCTATTGAAGTTGTGCGCTCTTCGCAGCGTGCGAGCGCTTCCCTGTTGCAAAGACGTTTGAAGCTTGGTTACCCGCGAGCGGCAAGGCTGTTGGATCAACTTGAAGAGATGGGTATTGTTGGCCCATCCCAGGGCGGTGG
>CAZLJB010000059.1:0-3059 GCA_964559195.1 uncultured Anaerolinea sp.
AATCAAACCAATCGGTTGACCGGCAAACATCGCACCCCCGCTTCCAGCAACGGCTAGGGATGGTGAGGTTGTAACCGACGAACCACCACTGTACGCATCTCCATTCGAAAAAATTCCACCGCTCACCGTACCATCGCTGCAAGACACGTTCAAATCCCCGGTTCCACTGACGTTTAAACCGCTTGTTCCGACGGGCGCTAGAGAAACAATTGCGCTTCCATCGAACAGGGATTTCCAGTGGAAATCGCAACCGCGCGCGACCGCACTGACCGTATTGTGCATTTTCTGGATACCCACTATTCCTGCAAACCAGGTATCGATATTCGATTCTATCGTCACCTGAAAATCCTTGCCGTTTGTATTATCAGGGCATTGACCGATCACCACTGTACCGGCTGAATTAATGGTGACTTTACTGCGAGGCAAACTATCTGGATATCCATTTGCCGTGGTTGAATTTATTACCCTGGACTGTATGTTTGTTGTGCTGCCATTATCCATTTGATAGGTGAGCGCGGCTGCCATTGCGGCAGTGTCTGCGGCATTTTGTGCCTGGCGCCTATCTGCAAAAGCGTGCCCGCCATCCAATGCCAGCGCTACCAGGGCGAACATGCCCATAACAGCAAAAGCGATCATGACAATGGCCTGACCCTTTTCAGACCTATACGGTGTTTTCATCTTTCCTCCAATTCGCTTACAATCCGAATACCGATTATTTCAAAAAATGGTTTGTAATTACTCCAGATATGCAGAAATCCTGCAAAAAACACCATCTGCTCATAATTACAAGACCAACATCTACCAATAAAGAAATAACAGGGTTAGCGAGCTATTATAAAATTTCGACTCCTGCCCGACCATCTCGAGCAATTAATTGCAAACATATCCATTTGCAGCCTGTAAAATGGTATTCGTGACACTGGCAGAGACCGGGATGGTCATGGATCCGACAAACTGGCTGATCATCGGCGAAATCATGTGGTAATTATATTTAACATCTATTCGAACACTGTAACCAGGGCATGGTTTTTGTATAGAGCCGACGAGTTGAACATCAATATCTTCATCCGACAGGGTCTCTAAATCGATGGGTGTCATGGACGCATTCTTGACCCGTTCTCGGATGGCGACCACACTGTCATAATTATAGGGCGGGGAAACCGATGCAAAGGTTGCGCCCTCTTCGGCAGCATCCCGCAAACTGATCCAGGAGAAAAACGCCAACCCGAAATCAGTTACACCCAATAGTAAAAATATCAAAACCACCAGCGCCAACTCAAACTCAACCAGGCTCTGACCAGTACTTGTGGACCTGTAAAATAGATTCTTCAATCTTTTCGTAGCCATATATTATCTCCTGCTAATTCATAATATTAACCAATAATCAAGGCAAATCCATCCGATCATCAAGGAAATTGAACAATTATCCTGGTGCTGTCAGGCTGCATTCCCCAGTCACGCTAATGGAAATCGATTCACTGGATGAAAGACCTGGCAGGGCATTATTTCCGCCAGTAAATATAACTTTCACAGTGACTGAACCCGCTGTCGACCCAACCATTCCTGGAATGTTGTAAGTAGTACCAGGCTGTAATCCCAGTACATCATAGGTATAACTTCCACTCGCATTATTAATTCCTATCACGGTCAGGCTTGAAGGCGTGGTGCCCGTCACACCAATCGAAGATAAATTTGCCCAGCTGTTTCCAAGTTTATTCCAAAGAACTTTGATCGTGGACAACCTTTGGGGCAGAATGCTGCTGTTTAATATTGTGATCGTCCAGGAATGTTCAGTGGCGTTATCGACCTGGGTAATCACAGATGGCGCAGCCACCGAAAGATTGGAACATGTAAATAAGGGCGTGGCTGTTGCGGTTTTTGTAGCGGTCGGCGTCATGCTAGCCGTTGCAGATGCAGGCAGGGTGGCCGTTGGAGTCGATGTTTTTTGCGGTGTCAGCGTGATGGTGCTGGTAAGTGTGGTCGTTGGTGAAAGCGTCGTGGTCGGTGTCAACGTCGTGGTTGGGGTCATGGTCACAGATGGGGTTACTGTCCGTGTGGGAGTGACAGTTCGCGTCAAAGTTACACTGGGTGTCATTGTATTGGTAACTGTTGCTGTCATGGTGTAGGTCGCCTGCGGAGTATAAGTTGCTGTTGCTGTTGGGGATGCCGTTTTTGTCGGCGTCCTGGATGGAGTTTGAGGGTAAAGTATTAAATCAATGGTGGGCGCCGCCGCGGCAGTACTTCCAATCGAGACACTGCCGAGGATGGTGCGGGCGGAATCAGATGATACAGTTCGCCCTGAAAGTGGCACAACTGCCAGCATGGGAGAATAAGGAACTGACACAGACACCAGTATGCGCGTTCCCGTTCTAACATAACCGAGTGCAGGGATTGAGCCATTTAAACATTCACCGGTTACTGGCGTATTCGGACCCTGGTCATACGTAATATGAATATCTTCACTCAGGATAGGGATCAAAAAAGCCATTTTTTGGGCCGCCGCAATGATCCCCTGGCAGTCACTATATTGCGGATTTGTATTTCCATTTCCGACCTCACCGGTAGCAGCTCCGTAGCGCGCTGCTTCGCGAGAAGCGTTGATCACCGAAACATAAATGAAAACCAACCGCCCCAATTCCAGGGCACTTACCACCAATAATAATAACAAAGGCAAAACCAGTGCGAACTCAACGATGGATTGTGCTAAACCAGGTTTATTTTTTTCATGTTGGCTTACTCTCTGCACACAAAAAAACAATATCAATTTGTTATCAACCAAAAAATAATGAGATAGGTAATAATTTATTTAGTGATATTTTTTATTTATTGGATCAACTTCGTCGCGACATGTTTAATTTTTTTATTTTTTCTTCCCGTTGTCAACCGGTGGGTTGCCATTACTGTTGTTTCCAGTGTTGCCATTGTTTCCGTTATTCCCATTATTGCCTTTATTACCTTTATTACCGTTGTTGCCATTATTCCCGTTGTAGCCGTTATTCCCGCTATTGCTGTTGTTACTGTTAGTGTTATTTCTGTTATTTTTCTCCTGATTGGCAAAT
>CAZLJB010000059.1:3159-11569 GCA_964559195.1 uncultured Anaerolinea sp.
ATTGCTGTTGTTACTGTTAGTGTTATTTCTGTTATTTTTCTCCTGATTGGCAAATTTTTGGATCTCACCCCAACCCAGGCCCGATTTTTTCATTGCAAACAACTTAATTGCTTCAGTGCCTGTTTGTTTTTGGATATCATAAGCCTGGCGTATTTCACCAAAACCAAACCCATCACAAAACCAGCCCATAATTTCGCCAATCTCGATTCCATATTGCCGGGCTAAAACTTGGGCTTCGGGTTGTGGATCAGCCCCAGTGCAGCCAGGCTGAGGAGCTGAAGGTGTTGTAAGAATATCTGGCGCAATCGCAATTGGCGTCCCAACTACAGACGTGCCAACCGGAGTGACTGGCGGGGTTATAGCTGTCCCATCTACCACAACCGTCGGGGTCTCGCCGAGTTGCTCTTTAACCTGGCCCCAGCCCATGGGCTGACGCCGCAGGGCAAAAATATCTGCAACCGCAGTATTCGATTGAATGCTCAACTCATAGGCCAGGTCAATTTCACCATACCCAAAACCCTGGCAGGCCCAGGTCGAGACTTCGCCATAGGAAAGTCCAAATTTTTCTGCTAACTTTTCCGCTTTTGGTTGGCTTCCCGATTTCATACAGGAAGAAGCTACATTTTCTGGTGAATTTCCAAAATCAGCGATTGCTTTCGCCTGCCATTGATTTTCTGAATCCATTTCGAGTTCGGTCCGGGTTCGATTTCCTGCCTGAATATTTTTTGATCCGACCAAATCCGGATGCACAAGGAAGGTTATTCCACTCACCGTCCAAACACCATTATCTCCTTTCTCAACCACACCAACGATATCCAGGCTAGGCTTAGTTTCCTTGCCCATATCCACCAAATCAGCAACCCATTGACCCTCTTGATTAATGCGACCTGAAATAAATATGGCTTGACCTATCTGAGGTAAAGCTGTAACCTGGGTCTCTTGATTTATCAAAATGGAAATATTGGCTAACTTCAACGTTTTTCCATCTATATTCGACAAGCTGCTGTTTATTGAAAATCGATATTCCGGGGTGAATGGAGCATGTCCGCTTTCTGAAATGTTTGCCTCGCCAGCCAATACATCTGCTTGCCCATTTTCGTTAACAATCTTAACCCTGCCATTATCTACTGCAACCAGGGTTTGGCCTTGTTTACCAACCTTAATATCAAAGTTAGTACCAAGCACACTTGCAATTCCAGACGGTGTTTTTACCGAGAAAGTACCATTCTTACCATTAAATGGCCTGACATTATAATGAACGATCCCTGAAACCTGGGCGAGCTCCACTTGCAGCACACCATCCCACTTGCCAGCCAAGTTCGTCAAAATCAGTTCAGAATTTGGTTCCAGGTTGACCCGTGTACCTTCAAAAAATGCCATGGTCACGCTGCCATCCGAACCAGAACGAACCCTGCTGCCGGAAGATAACGTTTCATCAAGCGCCGCTGCTCGCCATACTTCGCTGCCAGAATTGGCAACTTCGACAACCCCGCTCACATCCGCCAGAGTGGCAGCATGCGCAGCAACGGGACCATACTGCCAGAAACCAAATCCGATCACCAAAATAAAGATAATAAAGAATGCCATTGCCCGGGTGAGGTTACCAAACAGCCATGCCCTGCCAGTGACAGGGCTGGAAACATTTCTGGCTAAAATTTCATCAGCGCTTTTGAAAAGACGCAGCTTAGCCGCCCTGGTAACGGCAGGCGAAGGCTGTGGGTGCAAAACTCCATTCAGGCTGGCCGCAAAACCCAATAAAGACGCCAACTCATCGGCTTCATCAATTGAAACATCTTCATTAAGCCCCAAGGAATGGAGGCTTCCGTCACCATTCAGGTTTTGTTCGAAAATGTCATCCAAGCTATTTTCTTTTTTCATGAAGTTTTCCGCTAAATTACCTGTTTTCGCTACCAAGGATTTCGCGAAGCGCCATTAATGATCTTCGCTGTAAACCCTTAATGGCATCTTCACTCTTCCCGAGCACATGCGCCACCTGAGAAATGGGTAGTCCTAAAATAAACCTGAAAATTACCACATCCGACTGTTCGTCATTTAATTTGGAAAGCCCTTGTTGAAGCTCGGCATAGGTCAAACTTTCTTCAAAAGCCGCTTCAGGTAAAGGTTCTGGTGCTTGCAAATCATCTGATAAATCCTGACTATTTTCTAGATGCCGGAAATAATCAACTACCAGGTTCCGGGCTATTCGAAACAACCAGCTCTGAAAAGATGCAGATTGTTTTACCTGATAACCAGGCAGGAAACGCATCATTCGTACAAAAACTTCGGAACACAAATCATCTGCAACCTGCTGATCGCCAATTCTGTAATATAGGTAACGAAATATACTCGGCTGAAAACGTTCAAACAGCCAACCAATAGATTCACGATCACCTTTTTGGGCCCGTTGGATCAAATCCAAACCCGGCGATCCCTGTTGCAAGGTTGATTCTTTCATTGTCGTCTTATATTACATAACGGGAAAAAGGCAAAAAAGAGTCGCAATTTATCATATTAGTTCCATCAGTTATCCATTCTTGTAAATAAATTATACTGACCGAATCGAATATTTCGCCTGAAAATATTCGGCAAATAAATATTCGTACACAATGAAAATGAAAATAATGTAGCCCATTAAAAGAAAAGTTATCAAAAACCCCCAGCTATTAACTTATACTACCATCAAACATTTCAAATAGTATATAGTTAACGTAAGTTTTGTGCAAATAGAGCCGTACATGCTTAAATCGGATCAAAAAAGCAATTTATTAAACAAGACTTAGCAACGAATCACAACGAAAAACCAAACTGTGTCAGCTTTTGCATTTATTCTTGGGCAAAACAACTGGGTTCGGTGTAATTTCCTAAACCAAAAGGCTGACACCCGTATATACAGGGATACGACAATCTCAAGTGGCACATATGGTGATAGAAAAAGTTGGTTTTTTTGCGCATTTTGGGCAACTATGCCAGTATTTGCACAATAGTTACGTTAAAACAAAATTTTTTATTAGTATGGTTATAGAAATTTTTAATTCATATATTTGCTCAAATCAATGCGCTTAATGGATTATTTCGTGATGATTATTACCTAATCATCACTTCCATGGATCTTAATGTTTCCCAATTTTTCATGGGGTCTTGTCAAAAAATATACCCTGTTTCTATTCCAGCACACCGGGTAAAAGGGGAAGCATTTTTTTTATATTATTATCTTAATCACAACTTTTTTGATCATTTCTGGCAATGTAACCATCAAACCTGGCATGTGGCCATCCTCAGGAAAAAAGATTGCAAAATGACCAGCCGATATATCCATCTGGCTGCCAAAACCTGTCATTGGCTGAAAATCTTTTTCCGGAACATACTCACCCAACTGCATCGTTTTAATATTTGCAAAACCCATTCGCTCTTTTCCAATCACCATGTGCTGAAAATCAATATATTTTCGGTGCGCCTCCCACATCCCTTGTTCAACTGGCTTGGTACCATATTCCTGCACCAAAGCAAACATCTTGTCGCCATCAATATCCACGCGACCCAAGGGTAGGACAGCCAGGTCGTTATCCAATAAAAATCTAAACGCTGCAGACAGGTTGTAACCCAAACCAGCGTAACGGGCGTATTGCTCAAGACTGTCAAAAATCATTTCGATCTCCTTATGAAAAATCCGAGTCAGGTTACTTCTCAAATTTAGCTCTTAATATCGATCAACTTCTGATTGACACCACCCGCAGCAAAGTCTTCAAAGGCACGCATCCAAGCAAAAGCTCACTGATGAAACAAGCACAGTCCCAGAAGTGCACATCAGCGTTACCTTCGACCAGCCATTGGATTTCAAATCCATCCGCCCATCCTTCTCGGGGTATATCCCAAACCAGGTCTACCGCTTTGGTCGACGGAATAACCAAAAATACTCCTGGTCGAACCAACTTGCCCTGACCCATCCCCATGAGATAAAGCCAGCATCAAGGCAAATTACAGCGCCTCACCTTTAAATGAAGGCCCGTTTGGATGGATAGCACCGCTATGAACCTTCATCATAACTTTTCCCTTGCTATTTTAAACCAAATGTAAATAGTCGAATTGCTCTCCCTAACAGGAACCCAATGGATAAAACGAAATGGTTTGAACCGCTGCCTGTTCTCGCAAGCGCACCGGACAAAATGCCATCGAAGCCATGCTTGGGGCAGTTCCTGCCACGAGTAATCCTGACATTCCATTCGATACTGCCACTCAGCCTGCCGTCACCTGGTGGTTGAATGAATTCAGTTTGCGGTTCAATACTTCATAATTCAGATGAAAAATTAGATTGCTGATATTCAGTTGTAGTTAGCCTTTTTTTCTGCGTTTGCCAGCTCAATATATTGCTTTACCCACTTCTGGACAGACTCAAAATGTCGGACTAATTGTTTTCGAGCCAGATCAGCATCTCTTGCCTTGACTGCGTCAAGAATGCGATGATGCGTTTGGAGTTCATTATACGGATTTGCATCTGGAATAGCCGTATTCTCGAGGGAAGCAAATGCAACCCAAAATGCATCGAAAAGAGGCATAAGTGTCTCATTTTCCAACACTGAATAAAGAATATGATGAAATTCTTCATCCAATTCAATATACCCGCGCCCGGTTGCAATACAGGCTTCCCATTTTTCGAGAAGCGCATCAAGCCTGTCCAGGTCAGATTGCGATATTCGAGCAACAGAATCCTCAATTACAGCTGTTTCCAACCATATCCGAATTTGCAATAATTCCGCCACTGTGCGCGCATCAAACTGCATCCCAAACTTAAATGTTGCCAGGGTTGAGTCAAAATTCAACTCACGTACAAATAATCCATTCCCATGTTGGACGTCAATAATCCCTAAAGATTGCAAGGATTTTACTGCTTCTCGGACTGAGCTACGCCCCACTCCCAATTCATCAACAAGCTGACCTTCGGAGAGCAGTGCGTCCCCCGGGTTCAAATTGTGGTCAATAATATATTGCTTGATGTAATTAAAAACTGCTATGTACAGTGCGGGACCGCGTAAGGAATTGCTCATTATTAATTTCTTTCTTGAATATTTTGGTTAAAATGGAACATCATTATGAATTGTATAGTTTAACACCGAAGTTATCAGACATCATACATCTTACCTTTCGTATTATACCAAATTCCAACTTTTTTGTTCACCCTGCACCAATGCAATTCTCAAAAAACACAAGCAAGGACGAGAAATGAATAACAATGCTGAATTGCTCTTCAAGACATAACTTTCAAGGCTGGCTCCAGGCCATCTGGCAGCCAGCCCATGGAAATCCAGGATAAATCGCGAAAGCGAGGCCTCGTAATTATCCGGGAATAAGTTTGCCATTTTAAAAAGGTCCTAATTTGATGGCTACAGCAATTCCAAGGAAGGCAACCGTCGCCACAATCACCCACAACCAGAGCTTTGCAGTCCAGCGCAGCCACTTGGGATAACTGACAACGGTCAGCCCGAGGCTGATGAGCAAAACCGGATTGGTGGGATAGGCCAGGTTGGAAAAACCATCCCCAAAAATATATGCCAGCACCGCTGTCTGGCGAGTAACCCCGATTAAATCCGCCAGCGGCAGGACGATCGGCATCATCAGGAAAGCCTTGGCTGAACCAGAAGCGATAAAAAACTCAATTCCCAACGCCAGACCATAAATCACAATTGCCGCAGGGAAAGCACCCAGATGAGTAAACGGATCAGCTGCGGCATGTAAAATTGTATCAGTGACTCCACCGCGATCAATAATGTAACGAATACTGGCAGCCATTAGAATCAAAGGTACGGATGGAGCCAAACCACCCAGCCCTTCAATCAGGCCCTGCCAGACGATTTTGCCACCAGCACCGGAGAGAAATCCTGCGCCCAACCCCCCGATCAGGAACAGGATACCCACGATCGGCAAAGCATAGGCAGAAATGGCAGGAATAAATGGACCACTAAGCATTGCTATAAAAATCAAAATAATAAACAGCCCAAAAAAATTCATGGCGCGGTTCTGTTTCGGATCTTCCGCAACAAAAGCGGCGTCGACACTTTTATATTTTTCCCGCTCTGCGGCATCTTCGCCGTGAATAAGAGATTTTTTCGGATCCTTGTCAATTTTATGGGCGTAACCGGACAGGAAAAGACCAAAGATGATGTATATAACGATAAAGACGATAATGCGAAACCAGGCACCCGAAAAGAGTGGTAACCCGGCCAATTGTTGTGAAACCCCGATTGTATAGGGATTTGTGATGGCTGAAGAAAAGCCCATGTTCGTTGCCAGGATGGACATTCCCAGCCCAACCAGCGCATCCCAACCAAGTGTGTAAGCCAGCGCAATCATCAATGGAACGAGCAAAACTACTTCTTCAAAAGTGCCCAGGGTTGCCCCAAGAAACATGAAAGCCAGGCAGACCACCCAAAGCAAAGTGTACTTTCGCCCGCTGAATTGGCGTACGATCCGGCCTATAAAAGCCTTAAGCGTACCAGTCTTATCCATCACAGCAAACGCGCCGCCTGCAAAAAATAAAACGACAATGATCACTATGACTGTCAGGCCACTACTGCTGCCTAAAACTTCGATCGGGGCTACAAACCACCTCCAGATTGGATAGTCTGGGTGATCGACGACTTGAAAAGAAGCCGGATTGATCGTCTCGCGCCCATCCACCTGCACTCGGGCATATTGACCAGCAGGGATTACAAGCGTGAGAATCCCTGCAATCATCATGAGAACGAACAAAATTACCAGCGATTGTATAAATGCGCGCGTTCCAATCTGGGCACCTGCTTTTTGTTCCATATGAAGCTCCTTGTTTATATAATTAATCAAACTTTATCACAAAACTGAATTTTAGTAATTTGTTTTTGGGTTTACCTACTTACTCACCACCATTTTGCTTTAAAGTGCGCCAAGACCTTCAGATGCACATCACCCCCCACCTATCTGTCAGTTAATTAACTGACTATAAAAACCCCTTGAAACCCTGTACAATCAAAATAGAAACAACAATCATAGGAGCAAACCCAGGCCAGATTGGAACCCAACCGCCCCATTCTCCCGCATCCATCCTACGCCCCCCGTTTAACCATCTACTTAAAAATAACTTTAAAACTGTGACTGAAAGTGACTGGAATTGACCGAAAGTAACCCATTTTCCCAAATACCATCTCCTTGCAGGGAAACAAGGGCTCCTGAGTCGAGTGGGCCCGCTCTCTCGCCAGACCATCTTAGGTGCTTTTTGTCAAATTACTTGGCGAAAGAGGGTCGGGATAACTGAAGAAATGAAAACCCGAAATTGCACCAAACCCAGGATTAATTGGCTATACTTAACACTAATCAATAACTCGGTTTGCTTCTTCAATAATAAATAGGTGCCGGATATTATGGGAAAATTTATCCCGGTTTCAGAAAAATATGAACGCAATGGCTGGCCCGCCCTACCTCGGCCAGATCTCAAGCCGCCCCCTGGCTGGAATCTTTCGCTCGTCAGCGCCCAGGAACGCTTTCGCAATCACCAGCTCTCACCGGATGGCCAACAGATTGCATTCATCAAGGATGACGGCCACCTTTCCGACGTTTATTGTCTGCCTGCTGCAGGTGGCTGGCCGACACACGTCAGTACCAATCGCGCATTGGTGGCATACTGGGATGATGAGATCCCACAATGGTCGCCGGACAGCCAGAGCCTTGCGTTTTGTATCGACGGTCATGTCCATATCAGCAACAGAAGTGGGCGCGGACTGCCCGTAAAAATCACCGACTTTACCGCAAGCGCGTGGTCACCGCGCTGGATGCCAGATTCAAACGGACTGATCGTGTCAGTGACTCGCAATGAATCCGATCAATTGGTATTAACCGATATTAGTGGGTCCTGGCCCAGGCAGTTAACCAATTCTGGTACGGGTGACCATTGGGATGCCCGTCCGAGCCCGGATGGAAAATTCATCGCCTTCACCTTCCGCCCTTTCAGTGATCTAAATCGACTGGATGTCTGCCTGATCGACCTTGCCACCGGTAGTATTCATCCAGTTTATGGCAAGCCGAAGATCCGCGCCCATCAACCCCGCTGGTCACATGATGGGCAATGGATTGCCTTCTTCGCTCAGGAAAATGGTCATGACGATTTGTGGATGGCACATCCAAACGGGGAAGATCTGCGACAGATCACCAGCCTGGGCTGCGATATCGTTCAATTTGAATGGCATCCTGATCGAATGCAGCTCCTGGCAACAGTCAACCGCTCCGGAGCCTTCGATCTGGCTTTAATCGATCCCTTGACAGGTGAGCTGACCGATCTACGAACCGGAACCGGCCTACATTTCAACCCCCAATGGTCAAAAAGTGGTGAGTTCATCACTTTTGAATATGAAAGCCCCATCCAGCCGCCTGAAATTTATCGTCTGGA
>CAZLJB010000060.1:0-7069 GCA_964559195.1 uncultured Anaerolinea sp.
TTTGCTTGTTACCCTTATTGTAAGGCATACTCTGATCTGAAAATAGATTTTCATGTTTGGTGGTGAAAATTTATTTCATGAAGACTACTAACTGGCTCATCGGTTTTCTTGAAACCATCCTGATTTTTCCACTCGGTGAATAATTTCCTTGGTTTGCTGCGTATTTTTATTTTCGGCATCAATTGACCACGGAATATCACCCTGCGAGTAAATATGAGACAGTTATAATAATTGGAAGCATTTGGGCAATAGTTCGTGTTAAGATTATGTGCTCCAATCACAACATTACGTTTATTATTCATAAACTGAAATGGAAAGATTACCGATTTCCAATTCGGTATGTTTGTACCCAGCAAATATCAGGGCTTCCCTGCAGGTACTATAAAGCAGGAGACTGAAACCAATCGTATGGCAAGGAGAATAACGCGATGAGTCAAAAGAAAGTTAGAGTAGCCATCATAGGTGTGGGGAACTGCGCATCGTCACTGATCCAGGGTCTTGAGTTTTATAAAAATAGCCCTGAGGATGCTACTGTTCCAGGTTTGATGCATGTGAATCTGGGTGGCTATCATATCCGGGATATTGAAATTACCTTGGGTATTGATATTAATGTAACCAAGGTCGGCAAGGATGTATCAGAAGCTATTTTTGCTGAGCCAAACAACACCTTCAAATTTACGGAAGTGCCTCACATGAATGCTCCCGTCGTGCGCGGTATGACCCACGACGGTCTTGGGAAATACCTCTCCCAGGTCATTACCAAGGCTCCTGGCCCAACAGCTGATATTGTCGGTTTGCTCAAAGAGACCCATACGGATGTGGTTGTTAGCTATCTACCAGTTGGTTCAGAGATGGCGACAAAATGGTATGTTGAGCAAATTATTGAAGCGGGCTGTGCTTTTGTCAATGCTATCCCCGTTTTCATCGCATCCTCAGAATACTGGGGTAAACGTTTCAAGGAAGCCGGTCTGCCCATTCTTGGCGATGATATCAAGAGCCAGGTTGGTGCGACAATCCTGCACCGGGTACTAACCAGCCTGTTTGTCGATCGGGGTGTCCGCATCGACCGCACCTACCAGCTCAACTTTGGCGGAAATACTGATTTTATGAATATGCTTGAACGCGAGCGCCTTGAAAGTAAGAAGATATCCAAAACGGGCGCTGTTACAAGCATGATTCCTTATGATATTGGCGCGAAAAATATCCACGTTGGCCCTTCTGACTATGTACCCTGGTTGACTGATCGCAAGTGGTGTTATATTCGCATGGAAGGCACAACTTTTGGTGATGTGCCGCTTAATTTGGAAGCCAAGCTTGAGGTTTGGGATAGCCCTAATTCGGCTGGTGTCATTATCGATGCCGTTCGCTGTGCCAAACTGGCACTTGACCGTGGGCTGAGTGGTCCGATCGTTGGTCCATCCTCTTATTTCTTTAAGACTCCCCCCAAGCAGTTTAAAGATAACATTTGCCGAGACATGACCGAAGCCTTTATCAAAGGCGAATAGCTGGTCAATGTTGGGTGATGCAGGGTGGAGGGTGCAGCATTGCTGCTCCCTCCACCTGTTTTATCGGTTAAAATCAAACTTATGATTAAATTTGAAAATTTTCAATTAACTCTTAAATGCATGGGGGTCTCGGCTTTTTCTTTTATCCTGGTATTGTTTCTGAGTGCTTGTGTTTCGGCGGCTGCGCCACAGGCTACCCCTGATATGAATGCTGCCATTACCCAGGTGGTTGCCACCATGCTGGCGGGCGGAACTCAAACAGCTGAATACATTCCGCCAACACTGGCAGGTACCAGCACACCTGATTCCCAACCCACAGCTATACGGACACCCCCAGCTTTGCCTCAAGGCTTTACCACATCCCTGCTAAACCCGTTGGATACACCACACGCTTACATCCAGGATACCTGTCAGGCCCTCAAGTCTAAATGGGATCCGAATAATGCTGTTCCTGGAACGTTAATAATGCCAATTATGTTCCATTCTATTACCAAGGGCCAGGTCACAGCTGCGGATCAAATCAGTCTGGCTGATCTACGCAAAATAATGAATGATTTGCATGATGTGGGTTTCCAGGCCATTGATATGCAGCAAGCGGCTGATTTTCTTTACAACAATGCCAAAATACCCAGGCGGTCTGTTTTATTAATTGTTGATGATCGCAAGTACCGTGAATATTTTGACAAAACATTCAAAACTTATTATGAAGACTGGGGCTGGAAGGTTGTCAACGCCTGGATCAGCCATCCTGATACAAACCAACAACTTTGGGCTGAAAACAGCGCGCTCGAATCTGAAGGTTGGGTGGATCATCAGGCGCATGGGGTTATTCACAACATTAACATGAATGACAACTCCAGCGCTGATTTTCTAAAAGGAGAACTTCAAGGCTCGATTGATGCGATAAAAGCTTATTTTAATAAAACCCCCATCGCCATTATCTGGCCCGGTGGAGATTTTGGTAAAAAGCCGGTTGAGGCAGCCCGTCAGTATGGTTATAAACTGGGCTTCACTATCAATCCGCGGGGTCCGTTGATGTTCAATTGGGTCTCATTGTCGGATGCGCCTGATCCAATGCGCCCCAGTTACATCCCAGAGGGCCCAGCTGGCGATCCATTGTTGACTCTGCCCCGCTATTGGGATACGGATGCCCGCGCTCATATTGACGCGGTTCGAAACATTGGCGATGAGGCTGCCGCATACGCCGAAAAAAACAAAGCTACCGAGTTGGAGTATTACAATATCGTCTGCGCTCCAACTTATGGTGCCTTGCCGCAGCCCTGATACCTGCCTGATTTGTGTTCCGTTCTTTTGCTGTTCAGCTGTTCTCTCAATTCTCGAATCTGCGATATAAGATGAATCCTACCTGTATCTTCTGCAAAATTGCATCCGGAGAATCTCCGGCCGCTATTGTTTACCAGGATGATTATGTAACTGCATTCCGTGATACTCACCCTGTTGCGCCAACTCATGTTCTGATCATTCCCAATAAGCACATCCAATCTGTCAGTCAAGTTGAGCCCGGGGATGAGCTGATCCTGGGACGCTTATTTACCGTTGCACGCAAAGTGGCCGAAATGGATCAGATAAAAGTTGATGGGTACCGCACAATTGTCAATACTGGCGTGCATGGCGGGCAAACTGTTTTCCATTTGCACATGCACGTCATTGGTGGTCAGCGCATGAAATATCCAATGGGATAACTTGACGCAGCATGTTTTTTTGCCAGTTTTATATTAACCGTCCCCGAACCGGGCTCGCCCCAGAATTACACTACAGGCCAAGATGACAATTACTGAACGCCAGCAACGCTGGAAACATGATAATACTCTCACAACAGAGAAAATGGCGCTTGCGCGCCTGGTGTTGAATGATGTCCGCGCCGGCAAGGCTGTGTTGGATGCGCTGCGTGCCCACCCTCAGGTGGGCGGTGGTGTCTTGAGTAAGGCTGCCCTGGTGGCGGTATATATGGAAATGACAACTGCCGGGTTGCTTATGCCGGATAAAGATTTGCTTGACAAGATTCGTATGAAGCCCGTCAGAACATTATCCGGGGTTACGACGGTGACAGTTTTGACCAAACCATACCCCTGTCCGGGCAAGTGCATCTTTTGTCCCACAGATGTTCGCATGCCAAAATCCTATCTCCCCGATGAACCAGGAGCCATGCGTGCGCTTGAGCATAACTTTGACCCATATACCCAGGTGCAGTCACGCATCACTGCGCTTGAATCACTCGGCCACCCCACGGATAAGATCGAGTTATTGATCCTTGGTGGGACCTGGAGTGCATACCGGCGTGATTACCAGGAATGGTTTATTAAACGGTGTTTCGATGCCATGAATGCTTCGGTGCCAACCTCGCAGGTTTTGCTGGAAAGCGCATTTGCTGAGAGTGTGGATTTGCCAACTGCCCAGGCACTCAATGAAAACGCTCCACATCGCAATGTTGGCCTGGTGATTGAAACCCGGCCGGATGAGATCACTCCCAAAGAGCTAAGCTGGTTGCGCTATCTGGGTGTCACCAAAGTTCAGATGGGTGCGCAAAGCCTCGACGATCACATTCTCGAAATGAATAAGCGTGGTCATAACGTGGATGCAACCCGTAAGGCCGTCAGCTTGCTGCGGGCGGCTGGTTTTAAGATCGTTTTACACTGGATGCCCAATTTATTCGGAGCCACTCCTGCTAGCGATCGTCTCGATTTTACTCGTTTGTGGGAAGGTTTTTGCCCGGATGAAATTAAAATTTATCCAAACCAATTGCTGGCAAATGCAGAGCTTTATGAAGTTTGGCAGCGGGGCGATTATCAGCCATATACCACGCAACAGCTCATTGATCTGATCGCAGATATCAAGCCAACTATTCCGCGCTACTGCCGGGTCAATCGGATTATTCGTGATATTCCTTCCACCAATGTGGTGGAAGGGAATAAACGTACCAGTTTGCGTATGGATGTTCAAGCTGAATTAAAAAGACGGGCAAAGCAATGCAGCTGTATCCGCTGCCGGGAAATCCGTGATTCAAACCTGGATTCTGCAAACCTGCAGCTTGATGATCTTATTTTCAAAACGGATTCTGCTGAAGAACATTTTCTTTCATTCAACACAGCTGATGATCGTCTGGCTGGTTTCCTGCGGCTCAGTCTGCCCTTGCAGGAATCTCCAGATACGGGTCTGGTTGATTTGAAAAATGCTGCTCTGATTCGTGAAGTCCATGTTTACGGACAGTCACTGCCTGTGGGTGTTGAGCAAACCGGCCTGACAAGAGTAGCTCAGCACAGCGGTCTGGGGACAAAACTACTCGCCGAAGCTGACCGGATCGCTGCTGAGCATGGATTTGAGAAAATTGCCGTCATTTCGGCTATTGGGACTCGAACATATTACCTCGAGCGCGGTTTTGAGCGTGGTGAACTGTATCTCGTCAAGCCGCTTAACCGGGCTGACCAACAGGCGCATGTCCGAGAGGAATAATTGGATAAACTGCTACTGCTCTTTTGGACCTTCCTAAAAGTCAACCTGCTGAGCACCTCAGGCCCGGCTTCGGTTGGGTTGTTATATAAAGAGGCAGTGGGTCATTTTCTTACAGAACAGCAATACATACAAGCAGTCGGTTTTTCGACCCTGTTGCCTGGGTCAGATGCCTTACAGTTAGCCATGTATGTAGGTTTTACACTGGCTGGCATCCCTGGCGGTTTGGTAGCTTTGCTTGGCGCGATCCTGCCTCCAACCATCCTGATGTTTGGAGTTGTTTCTGTTTTACATCGTATTCGTCGTGAATCCTGGATTGCAAGTTTTGTAGAGGGTCTCACCCCGGCCGTGGCGATATTAATGTTGTTTGTAGCCTGGAAGGTTTTTAAAGGTGGCAATGGTGGTTTGGGTTGGCAATCTTTATTGATTGGTGGTGCAAGCCTGGTGGCATTGTTGTTCGAACTGCCTGCTCCATTGGTCATTTTTTGTGCAGGACTGGTGGGAGTGTTCCTTTTTCGATGAGACTGCCTTCAAAGTCCCAGGTCTGGTTAAAGTTGTTCTGGATGTTCTTGAAGGTCAATCTGTTGACTACTTCAGGCCCCGCTTCCGTGGGCCTATTGTACAAAGAATCCGTTGGTTCAATCATGAGTGAGGCCCAGTTTGTTGAAGCTGTAGGGCTTTCAAACATTCTGCCTGGCAGCGAAGCGCTCAAATTGGCCATGTTTGTAGGTTTTGCTGCTGGCGGTATGCCAGGGGTTATCACAGCACTGGTGGGGGCTGTTTTGCCTCCCACGCTCATTATGTTTACAGTCATTTCCATTCTTCAACGCTTTCAAAGTGAAGCTTGGATGCAAGGCTTTATTAATGGCATGGCACCAGCAGTGGGTGTTTTAATTGCGCTGGTCTCCTGGCAGATTTTCCGTTCTGATGCAAGTAAATCCATTGGTCGGCGCGCATTAGTAATTGCTGCCGCGGCCTTTGTTGCACTTTGGTTTGATTTGCCATCCCCGGTGGTACTCTTTGCCGCTGGAATTTTAGGAGTTTTATTATTCCGATGAAACCCAACCTGAATATTTTTACAAATGGCTACAAGGGTACCTGGCCTGCAATTGAGTACGCTGCTTGGATGGCCCAAAAAATGTCGGCGCGCCTGACTCTCACCGGGGTTGTTGAACCCGATGATAATGAGCATGCAGTTGAGGATATATTTAGCCGGGCTGTTACGCTCTTCCAGAAAAACAATATCGATTACTCACTTGAATTGGAAACTGGAATGGCAGAAGCAGTCATCACCAGTCGGGTGGATTTGCAGAAAATATGGGGTGCTGCGGTTGAATTGGAACAAATACTGATTCTTGGGCCCTTTGGCAGGCCGCAGATGCGCCGTATGCTGGAAGGGAATTCTTTTAGAAGGCTGATGGCCAGTGTTCTTGCTCCTATTCTGTACGTGCCAGTCCTGCGTGTGCCGCCCACGCGCGTATTGATATGCATGGGCGGTTTGGGTTACGCGTTTACAACTGAGCAACTTGGATTACAGGTCGCTCAAATGAACCACGCTTCTGTGACCCTTTTGACTGTCGTTCCTCCCATTGATTTGGATTACCCCGAAGCCCGTAAAATCCGTGAAAACTGGAAAAACCTGGCAGACACGGATACATTACAAGGCCGAAGTTTGCGTGAAGGCTTGAAGCAAGCACAGGCTGCAGGTTTGAACGCCAGAGTCATTGTCCGGCATGGAAATATTGTTGAACAAATTTTGTCAGAAGTTAAAGAGGGGGCATACGATTTGATTTGTATGGGGTCACAATTTTCTGCACATGGTTTACGCCAGTACTATACCCCGAACGTAACTGCCGATGTAGCTGAGATTAGTCAGTGTCCAATTCTGACTGTCCGATCTCTGCAAACACAAATTGACTCAATCTAACCAGAATAAGTCAGCCCGCGAGTGGTTGTTCTGCAGGTGTTTTTTTGCCAGTTTTTGGTAAAAAAATACTTTTACGATGAAATTACCGCCAATGATGGTTAACCATCATTGGCGGTAATTAATCAAAGCACAAACAGATGAAATTTTCCTCCGTTTGCGCTTATTTCTT
>CAZLJB010000060.1:7169-11559 GCA_964559195.1 uncultured Anaerolinea sp.
GTAATTAATCAAAGCACAAACAGATGAAATTTTCCTCCGTTTGCGCTTATTTCTTTTCCCAAGCAGCAATGGATGCCTTGATAATATCCCGGATTTCAGGTTCGGGCACTGCATCAATTCCCGGGTATTTTTGTGTACCCACGCAAACAATTACTCCTCCTGCGGGGCTTTCTTCGAGGCGGATTGACCTTTCCATCAAAGCCGTGCCAAGCAGTTTGGCTTGCAATACCTCGTCGATCATTTCCACAATGCTGGCCCCTTTTAGTTGATCGCCATGGGTCTTGATTTCGTTATTTAAGAGGCTTCGAAATCCTCGCAGAGCATCGATTTTTAGCGCGGGCTCGGCTGTTGATGTGGGGTTGACGGTTGCAGGCAGACTGGTTCTTATCCCGTGCTGGGCAGTTTCAGGCGGTGTGCTTTTCCCGTCCAGCCATGGTCGAATTTGCGCGATCGCATTGATTAATCTCTGGTGTTGTTCTGTGGTAACCCTGGCAGGGTCATCCAGGGGAACACCATCCAGCTCAAGGTGCCATTTAAGTGCTTTGTCTACGGATATCTTTAATACAGCATGTTCCCCAGGCAAAACTGGTTTTGGTGTAATCGATTCTATAATGTGTTCTGGTTCTTTGGTTATTTTTGAATCGGGTTGAGTAAATCGGTTACCGACCAGAATAACATAACCGATAATGGCCAAAATAACGATAATTACAAACAAAACAGTACCCAGGTTCATATTATTTTTCCTGACATGTAGGACAAAAATGAGTACCGCGCTGCCCAACAACAATTTTTTTAATCAGCGCGCCGCAAACTTGACAAGGCTGGCCTTCCCGATCGTAAACGCGGAAGTAATTCTGAAATTTTCCACCGCGATAAACCCAATCGATACTCGCTCCATTATGCTCGATCCCGGCGAGTAAAACACTTAGGATAGCTCCGTGAAGCCGCTCTGCCTCTTTTATAGATATTGTATCTGAAATTCGTTCAGGATGCACCCCCGAAAAATGCAAAGCCTCATCTGTATAAATATTGCCCAACCCGGCCAGAAAACCCTGATCCAGCAGCAGTGGTTTTACTTGCCGGTGTTTTTTTTTAAGAAGTTCGTGAAAAACCCTGGGGGTAAAAGCCGGATCAAATGGCTCCGGCCCAAGGTTCCCAACAACATCCTCAGCATGGGCTGTCAGCCAGACCCGCCCGAATTTACGCGTATCATTAAACACAAGTTGGCGATTATTTGACAGTCTCAGCACCAGGCGGTCGTGTTTTTCGGGTTGGTGGGATGAATCTTTTATCTCAAGATCTCCACTCATGCGGAGATGTATGAAAAGATGAAGCCCGGCAAGCTGTAGATCGATGTATTTTGCCCGCCTTGATATACCCTGGATTTTCTGACCGCTGATCAGGTTGATGAATTGGTTTGGGGATATTCCAGCCAACGTTCGCGGCCATAATATCTGGGCAGAGATAATTGTCTGCCCGCTTAGTTCTGGGCGCAATCGTCGGATGATTGTCTCGACTTCTGGAAGTTCAGGCATGGTCTTATTCGTTAAACATCTCGCCAACGCTGCGACCTTCATGCGCTCGCAGGATGACCTCGCCAATCAGGGGTGCGATTGAGAGTATTGTCAGTTTGTCTTTCAGCAGGTTGAATTTTTCAGGTGAAATTGGCACGGTGTCGGTTGTAATGATTCTTTTGATGGGCAAAGCTGACAGCCGTTCAGCCGCATTCGCTGAGAAGATTGGGTGTACGAAGACAACATATACATCCTGGGCGCCATTTTCTTTAACGAGGTTGACAGCCTGGGCAATTGATCCACCCGTGTCGATTTCGTCATCTACAAGGATTACGTCGTGGTTTTCCACATCACCAATGACTGTTAGCGCCTGTGCTTTTGCATCATTTGCCACTCGCCGTTTTTCGATAAAGGCAATCGGTACATCAATATCTGCCGCAATATTGCGGCCCTTCTTTGCAAAACCCAGGTCGACAGTTACAACTACCGGGTCTTTCATTTGGGTTTTCTGGATGCGCAGGTGGTCCGCGATCAGGTGAAAACCGGTCAGAATATCGCCAGGAATATAGAAAAATCCCTGCACTTGCCCGGCGTGAGGATCCAGGATCATGTAGCGATCGGCCCCCGCGATTTCAATCATGTCGGCAACCAGGCGGGCTGTGATCGGTACACGTGGTTGATCTTTTTTATCAGAACGGCCATAGGATAGATATGGCAGGACAGCCGTAATCCGCGCGGCGGAATCCAATTTTAGTGTCTGGATCAGGATCAGCAATTCCATCAGGTTTCGATGAACAGGCGCGGAAGTGGTCTGGATGACATAAACATCCTGCCCTCGCACACTCGAATGTAGTTTGATAAAGAGGTTTTCGTTGGGGAATTGAATGATGTCCCGTCCGCAGAGTGGAGCCCTGACATAATCTGCGATTTTCTGAGACAGATCCGGCGAGCCAGTGCCAGCGTATAATTTTATACCCCCATAAACTTCCTTATCGCGATGGTTGTGATGAGTCATGATTTCCCTTTTACTGTTTTTTTGCATCCCATTCAGAACGCAGCATACTCATGACTAGAGTATCGATATAGCGCCCGTCTCGGAATGTTGCTTGCCTGAGGTTGCCTTCACGTATGAATCCGATCTTATCATAGACATGGATTGCGCGGGGATTGGTCTCGAAAACATGAAGATAAATTCGATTAAGATTGAGTGTTTCAAACCCATGCTGCAAGGTCAGTCGTGTGGCCTCACTGCCGTACCCATTATTCCAATAAGCTTTGTCGCCAATAAAAATACCGAAAACAGCACAGCGATTTATTCGTTCTATCTGGTGTAAACCCACATTACCAATATGTTTCCATGACTTATCTGGTAGAAGGGCATCCAATGCCAGTGGGCGTTCTTCCGCATTGCTGCTGGCAAGGTTCTCAAACCAGTGTGTCTCTTCCCAACTTGACATCGGTAAATTAATTAATAGACCTGCCGTCACATCCGGATCGTTGAGCCATTCCACAAAGCGAGGAATATCTTCACGCTCAATTGAACGTAATCGTATCCTTTCTCCGTAAATCACAGGTCCTCTTTTAATAAAAAGTTTACGGCCTCGCGAGGCGACATTTTGCGAGTTTGAATTAATTCCAATATATCTTCGAGCTTAGATTTAGATGTTTTTGTCCGGAAACGCTCTATCAAAGTTTCTTGTACACAAAGATCAAACTCTGCTGAGAGCCTGGCTTTCTCGCGTGTCAGCCATTCGCCGCTTTGGCGCAGGTGTGCCGCATGCGCAAGGATTGCTTTGATCAGCTCGGGTAATCCAGTCCCATCCGTTGCCACAGTCTGCAGAATTGGCGGAATCCACATCCCGCCATTGAGATTGGCTTGTCCCAAATTATCCGGCATGGCTGGAACAGCCAAAGTTTGGCCGTGGTGTTGAAAAACCTTTTGAACAGGATGGGCCAGATTTAGCATGGATTTTAATGCTCTTTCGGTACTTTCTACGCCAGCATGATCAGCCTTATTAATTACCAGAATATCGGCAATTTCCAGGATCCCGGCTTTGATCGCTTGAATTTCGTCGCCCATTCCGGGTGCTTCAACAACCAGGGTTGAATGTGCCAACCGGGCGATATCAACCTCACTCTGACCTGCGCCTACGGTTTCTATCAGTATCACATCGAAACCAGCTGAATCAAAGACCTGTACAACTCCGGCTGTGGCTTGTGCCAGGCCACCCAATGAGCCGCGTGAAGCCATTGAGCGAATAAATACACCCTTGTCACCGCTAAGGTCACGCATACGTACTCGGTCACCCAGCACCGCTCCTCCAGTAAAAGGGCTTGACGGATCGATGGCAACGATGGCAACTCGTTTTCCCAGTTTCCGAAAGGATAATGCGATCTGGTTTACCAGGGAAGATTTACCTGTGCCGGGTGCGCCAGTTACCCCAATCAAGTGCGCAGTGCCGGTGTGTGCAAAAAGAATATCGAGGGCCTCCCAGCCTTCGGGCGAGTTGTTTTCAACCTTGGTTAATAAGCGTGCCAAGGAAAGACGGTCTCCAGATAGTACGGCTAAGGCCAGGTTCGTCATAAGAAGAAATTTGATTATTAATTATTTGGGTTATATTTTTATAGAAAGAAAATATGAGCGTATCATCGAGGATTGATGTTTGAAAGGGCCTCACGAATATCGCTAACAATCAGCTCAGTGGAAGCGCCAGGTCCATAAACCCCGGCAATGCCGAGTTCCTTTAATCGTGGGGCATCTTCATCAGGGATGATACCGCCAATAAAGACCTTGACATGCTCCTGACCATTGTTTTTAAGTAGT
The DNA here is from genome assembly GCA_964559195.1 of uncultured Anaerolinea sp. Taxonomy (GTDB): domain Bacteria; phylum Chloroflexota; class Anaerolineae; order Anaerolineales; family Villigracilaceae; genus UBA5195. The sequence goes on from CAZLJB010000060.1 coordinate 11,508, forward strand.
TCGAGAATACGTGGTGCCAGGGCCATGTGCGCTCCTGATAATATGGATAAAC
>CAZLJB010000061.1:0-11544 GCA_964559195.1 uncultured Anaerolinea sp.
GATAGCTTCAGGTGACTGGAGTTCAGACGTGTGCTCTTCCGATCTGTGTCAACTGATAATCCATCATTTGCCCTTGCATAAAATCCGCCTCCATTACGGTAAGTAAATAAAAATTGAATATAATTATTGTATTGCAAACCCTACACCCAAATCAATACTTTTTTCGACCAATTTTGACTTTGTTTATCGAGAATCAATAAGTTCCCAAAATAATATGACCTTTGTCAATTGTAAGCTGGTCTTTTTCGCTCTATACTGATTCTGACAGGATCAATGTTATCGGACCAGGAAATAAGATTCCTGCACTTGATTATTATTTCTCAGGAGAAAAAATGGAAGAAAAATACCGGCAGATGCTCAAAGTCCCCACTTCGCGACTCGATGAAATTAACTCAGTCTTATTGGATCCAAAATCACGCGTCATCAATGACTTTCTGGAGGTGGTTGCCAAATATGGCACACCTGAAGAAATCAATCGTAAACACAACCAGGCACGCAAACTCGAAAACCTTCTGAAAAAAGTTCAGGAGGTCAAGCCAGACCATATCAAGGATCTTGAGTGGTTGATCAAACAGCGTGATCAAGGCGCGTTTATCAGTGTGGCAGATTACCGGAAAAAAGTAATGGGAGCAAAAGCCGGGAGCACCCATTTCAAGGACGAATCGGCTGTCACACTGGAAGTATCCGCGTTGCAATATTTCCCCTGGATTCGACCAATGGCTGAACAAGCCATAACCAATAAAACGCTAATCCCTGGACGGTTTATCGCGGTCCGCAAGATGAAAGAATCCGAGAAGGACGGCGATCTTCCTGCCATAGTTGCAGCGCTGGATATCATTGGCGCTTCCTTTGTTGAAACCCTGGACACAAAAGGTACAGACGGCTCCAATATCCATCTGAATGGCCCGGCGACGATCACGGGATATTTTGGCGGTATAGGCCAGCCAAACGAACACGCCATCCAGTGGCTGGATGAATTCCTTTATTACTATACGAATTATGGCGTCCAGCATGTGCTGAACTTCAATGCCGGGACCATCTTGCTCGGTTTCCTGCTTTACCGTCTGGGCGTGAATATTCAGTTCAAGATCTCGGTCTTCTTTGGCAGCGACAACCCATACCACGCCCTCTGGATTTTAACTGCCGCCAAACTTTTTAGCCGGGACGACGGGTCATCACCATTGGTTGGCTTTAATTGGGCAAACTCAATCAATAATGAGACCATGGAGATCAGTTCCCAATTTCGAAAATCCCTGGGTTTTGAAGATGTCGTCCGTTTTGAACATCACATCACAGAAACCTGGAAATCCATTGTTATACAGCCCTATAACCGACGACAGGAATTGATGGCCGTTGCAGGCCGCGTTCCCAATATCGCGGCAAAACACGAGGGCGGTGACCCTGAAACCGACTCGGCTCGGGCGCACCCATCAGACATTCTCGACTATTTCCGTGACAAGCAGGAAGTGATTGACAGCGGGGATTGGGATGCACTTTTTATCAATTTCATGGATAAAGTGGATGCCTGTAATAATTCTGCCTGGGCGCTGACCGAAAATGGACTCTCATTTATCGCAGCCAAAAACCTGCACCGGTAAGTTTTCAGACAGGCATCACCGACTTTGATTATACGAAAAGTAAAACAGTAAAAAGATGCCTGAATTTCATTTTTTGACTACTCATCTTGGCTCGGTTCCCCATTTGTCACCGGGTGATTTGCCAAACAGGTTGACAAACCTGCTCGATATCCCGGCCTGGACCCAACACCCGAGGCGCTCTTTTCGCGAGAGTATGTATGCCCAATTTATCCCTGGGCTGCCGGCTATCATAGTTGATGAAAAAAACGAAAAAGTCAGCCTGGGTAACCTGGCTGACTACTCTGCTGCACAGGAAGAATTTTATAGTAACTACTTGTCGGACAATCTGGAGGCATTTGCATTGCGTCCCGATTATGCACCGGGTTTTTTTGCCATGTTGCAAGCGCTTGGTTCCAGATCTCCAAGCACAGACGACCGCTCACGCTGGGCTAAAAGCCAGGTGACCGGTCCAATATCCTTTGGGCTAACTGTCACCGACCAGGACCGGCGAGCCAGTTTATACAATGATACCCAGGCTGATCTGATTGTCAAGATTATTGCCATGCTTGCACGCTGGCAGGTCCGTAAGCTGAAATCCGTCCGGGAAAATGTCATCATTTTTCTGGACGAACCTTACCTGGCCGCATTTGGCTCAGCATTTGTCAGCTTGAGCCGTGAACAGGTCGTTCGCTGCCTGGACGAAGTCTATACGGCCATTCAGGCTGAAGGCGCCCTGGGGGGTGTTCATTGCTGTGCGAATACAGACTGGGGGCTGTTGCTTTCCACCGGAGTGGACATTCTTAACCTGGATGCGTTTGCTTACCTACCAAACCTGGCACTTTATCCGCTTGAATTGCGGAATTTTCTGGACCGCGGAGGCAGTATTTGCTGGGGACTGATCCCCAATAACGAGCTTATCCTGACAGAGAGCGCTGAAGCCCTGGCATCTCGCTTGCAGGATGGAATTAATCTAATCTGCCAGAAAGCCGCTGGACGCGGGGTACGGATATTGCCGGCTGAGTTCGCCACCCACAGTTTGCTTGCGCCGGCATGCGGATTAGGTTCTACCTCGGTTGAAATCGCCGACCGGGTCTTTGATATGCTGGCCGAAACCAGCCACATTCTTAAAGGAGGTTAAATTGATAGCCCAGGTCGTATATTTGGATATTATAGAAAACAAGCTGGCTGAGTTTATAACCGAAATCACATCAAACGCATTGGCCAGCAGTCGAGAACCAGGCATCACACGCTTTGATGTGCTTCAGCAAGCCGATAACCCGCTCAAGTTTGTACTATATGAGGTTTACCGTACACAGGCAGATCTCGAGGCGCACAGGCTAACACCACACTACAAACACTGGTTGGAGGTGGGGGTACCCATGCTTTCAGGGGAACGCACTCGCAAAATGTATCAAATGCTAGAGCTAGCTTCCTGATTACTGCTTTCTCCTACCAGGGTCTTCAGGATAGCCGGAGCAACTCCGCTCAGGTCTGTTACGCCGTCGAAATGACGGCGTAATTTTTTATTCCCTACCAGCAGCAACGGAACGGGATTGGCGGTATGCCGCCTGGTGGATAAATCTTCCAGGTTTCCGTGGTCAGATGTAATCAGAAGTAAATCTGTTTGCTGCCAATCATCCAGTAAGCTGCCCAACACGATATCAAATTGGTTCAACAACTCCAGAGCAACCTGCATATCCTGTCCATGACCAGCGTAATCGGTCATCCAGTATTCAAAAAAGGCAAAATCAAATCTTCTGGATATAGTCGCAAGATGGCTGCCTGATTCTGCCAGGCTCATGACCGGTATTTCCAACATGTGCATACGATCTCGCCAGCCCTGGGAAGTAAAATCAGCCGAGATGGCACGTCCCGCCAATAAATCTTCACTGGTAAACAGTGATATTCCCGCCTTGGTTACCGCGAGTGGAATGGAAGAAAAATTCCGTTTGCCAGAATCGATGCTTTGAAAATATCCAGGAGGATAAGCATTAACCAGGGCAGCCTGTTTTCCAATGCGAGTCAGTTCGCCAAAAATTCCTCCATCCAACAAATGGGCCGCCGTGGCGGGATCTGGCTTTGGCCCATAGTGGTAGCCGATCGCAGCCGGAACATTGCGCCCGGTTAACAAAGCGGCCTGTCCTGTGGCCGATTGAGGCAAACCGGCCACGCCCAATGAGGCGTCCAACGCCAAAAGACTGGCATTTTCGGCCTCAAATGGACTGGTGGCGGCAATTAATTTAGCACCGCCTAGAATTTTCTGAAGATTTGGCAGGCTAGCCCCGGCAAACGGATTGATATTCGGGTCATCAACACCTAACCCAACTCCATCAAGGAACATAAATAAGACGGTCATCGATTTTACTCAGCTTTTTCGTGGCGATTATCAAGTTTTTCAAAAATAAAATAGGCGGATGGTCTTTGACCGTGATCATAACCTTCCTTGCGTGAAATCATTTTAAATTTAATCTGAATTGCATCCAGATCCCGGCTGGAAATCCCAGTGCTGCCGGGCTTTTCGGCTAAACCCAGAAACCCATAAACGAACCAGATACTCTCTGGCCGCATTATCCGGTCAAGTTGATTCAAGTACGCGACTTTCTCGTATAGGCTCAGGTTATGGAAACAGCCAAGATCCAGGGCAAAATCGAATAAACAATCAAACTTTTCAAGATGAGTAACATCTGCGACACGCAAATCCAGATCCAAACCCACCTGGCAGGCCTTCTTCCGAGCCTGCTGAATTGCGGATGGGACAAAATCCAGACCGGTGACCTGCCAACCCAGCTGGGATAGGGTAATGCAATTCGTGCCCGTACCACAACCTAGGTCAATCGCTTTGCCAGCTGGGCGAGATTTAATAAAATCCATTAACTCGGGGGGCGTAACCCCACTGTCCCATGGCGGACGCCGAAAATACCAAATTGCATACATAAATCGGTTTAGAATGGACATAAAATTGGGAACCTGGGTTATACTTTGTTACTTCTCATGATGGGGAGTCAATAAAAAAACCTAGTGACAAATTTGGTGACAATAAAACTTTGACAATTATACTGACTTCTTTTAGAATTCAGCTAACCGCATTTTCTCTAAAACAGTAACACCCAAATCTCATCGAGGAGTAGATCTCCATGAAAGAGTACACAACAGAGCACCTTCGCAACATCGCACTGGTGGCCCATGGCGGCGCCGGTAAAACGATGATGGCGGAGGCTTTTCTACATTATACCGGGACGACCACTCGCCTGGGTAAGGTAGAAGATGGTACCACCGTTTCGGACTACGATGAAGAAGAAATTCGCAGAAAGATTTCTTTATACGCCAGTGTTTTGCCGGTTGAATATCGTGAACACAAGATTAACCTGCTCGACGCGCCTGGATTTACTGATTTCGTAGGCGAAGAGATATCAGCACTAAGCGTTGCCGATGGAGCAATTATCCTGGTTGACTCGGTTGCAGGCATCGAAGTTGGCACAGAATTGGCCTGGAATTATGCTGATCAATTCAACCTTCCGCGCTTCATCGTTATTAACAAGATGGATCGCGAAAATGCAAACTTTGAAAAGACCTACGCAGCCATAGAAAACTTTGCAACTGCCGCCGGGAAACGCATCGTAAAGGTCCAAATCCCCTGGGGCGAAAAGTTGGACTTCAAAGGCGCTATTGACCTGGTTCATATGAAGGCTTATGCGGGTGACGGTAAAATTGCCAGCGAAATTCCAGCCGAATTCATGTCAGCTGTCGAAAGCTCTCGCCACACATTGATCGAGGCTGCCGCCGAAGGTGAAGATACTCTGCTGGAAAAATACCTCGAAACTGGCGAGCTGAGCGGTGAGGAACTGCTGCGTGGGTTGAAGGATGTCGTCATGAGCGGCGCTTTCATCCCGGTATTCGTGGCTGCCGCAGGACATGAAAAAGCTATCGCACCGATCCTGGATGCGATCATTGAATTCATGCCTGCCCCATCCGAACACCCTGACATCGTAGTACACGGTAAATCTGGAGACGAGAAACTCCACGAAAGCGATAATGGGCCAACCACGGTCTAGGTTTGGAAGACCACTGCGGATCCATTCGTCGGAAAAATGACTTATTTCAAAGTTATATCCGGTATGATCACATCAGATATCCATCTCTGGAACAATACCAAGAGTCTTGATGAACGCATGGGCGGTTTACACCTGCAGCGCGGCAAGGAACAAATAGCGATTAAAAATGTTCATGCCGGTGACATCGCTGTGGTTTCCAAATTGAACGTGACCGCTACCGGCGATACTTTGTGCGAAAAAAATCATCTTGTCAATATTGATGTCCCCAAGTTTCCATCACCCCTCTACCGGGTTGCCATTCACCCCAAGACCCAGGCCGATGCCGCCAAGATTTCTCCAACCCTGACACGCCTGTGCGAGGAAGATCTGACTCTGACCTGGCAAAATGAACATTCCACTGGCCAGACAATCCTGGCGGGCATGGGCGACCAGCATATTGATGCCGCCATCCGCCGTGCACATAGCAAATTCCAGGTAGGACTCTTAATGGACGAACCAAAGGTTCCTTACCGGGAAGGCATCACCCGCAAAGCATCTGCCCAATATCGCCACAAGAAACAATCTGGTGGTTCCGGCCAGTTTGGCGAAGTCCATCTGCGCATTGAACCTTACCATGAAGGCGATTTCGAATTTGCTGATGAACTGGTTGGCATGAACCTCTCCAAATCTTATCTGCCACCCATTGAAAAAGGAATCCGCGCCGCGCTTGAAAAAGGTGTCTTCGCCGGATACCCTCTCAGCAATGTGCGCGTAATCGTTTTTGACGGCAAGGAACACCCGGTCGACTCCAAGCCAATCGCATTTGAAACAGCCGGACGCGAAGCCTTCAAATTGGCTGTAATGGATGCCGGTCCCGTCCTCTTTGAACCCATTGTCACACTGCATGTCACTATTCCAGACAACAGCATGGGTGACGTGATGGGTGACCTCAACACCCGGCGCGGACGTGTGCAGGGTACGGAATCAGAACGCGGTAATACAACCATCACTGCCCATGTTCCGATGGTTGAGGTGTTGCGCTACACCACGGAATTACGCTCCATCACTGGTGGTCGTGGCTATTTCGCAATGGAATTTGATCATTATGATGTTGTTCCAACTCATCTTGCCCAACCCATTATGGAAGCGCACAAAAAAGAAATGGAAGCCAAGAAGGAAGAATAAACTTCTTTCAGACTTTACACCAGGGAGCGGCATCCGCTCCCTGGTTTTTTCTTAATAAATTGATAGAAATGATTATGATTTTCTTGACAATTGTCCATAACACTGTAAAATAACTTTCATGAATAATATTTATCAAATATTAAAATGCTTATGTCGATGGCGGGGTTCGTAACCACCGCCTTTTTGGGAACTTACGCAGTCAACTGCTGAAAGACGGTGACCGAATTCCGCATGTGAAAATTGTTCACATGGCGCCCGATCGCTGTCTTTTTATTTTGGCAGTTGGCTGTTATTTTTTTATAATCAAGAGCAATATCCGAATATGCAAACCCATCAAGAACCATTCATGAATTTAACTGAACCAATAACATTAATAAAAATCACAGGAGATCATCATGGCCACTCGCTCCATGCTTTCCGTTAATAAGCCATCAGGCCTGTTTGGCTTTTTTGCAATGATCCGGCGGGATGTCGCTTCAGCATTGGAACGTGATCCGGCGGCACGCTCCGCAATCGAGATACTTCTGTTATATCCTGGCTTGCATGCAGTCTGGATTCACCGTATTACCCACTGGCTATGGGTTCGTAAAGCCAGGCTGCCTGCACGTTGGTTATCTCAACTGGCTCGCGGCCTGACCGGGATAGAAATCCATCCAGGAGCCAAAATCGGTTCAGGCTTGTTCATTGACCACGGCATGGGGGTCGTGATCGGTGAAACATCCGAAATCGGCAATGATGTCACCCTCTATCATGGAGTCACCCTGGGGGGCACTAGTTTGGACAAAGGCAAGCGTCACCCAACCATCGGGGACCGGGTAACGATTGGCGCGGGTGCCAAAGTGCTCGGTAATATTCTGGTCGGTGCCGACAGCCGGATTGGCGCTAATGCAGTAGTCGTCAAACCTGTTCCAGAAAACTCGGTGGTGATCGGTGTTCCGGGCCAAATCGTCAAACGCTCACACCCTCACCTGGCCACAGATGCGCCTGATCTCAACCACAGTTCGCTGCCTGATATCATAGGCGTGACTCTAAAAGAGCTGCTGGAAAGGGTTGACGAACTTGAAGATCAAATTCAAGGGCACGCCGTATTACACCCTCACCATATCCACACCCCGCATGTAAACGAAAGCTGGGAAGGTAACGATTTTGCGATTTAAAGCCGCCTGTTGAATAATTGAATTGAAATTTATGCATAAATAAGATATGATTCTGGAATGCCTATGTTGCGAATGCCATCCCTGATGAGGTTTTATGTTGACAACCAGGCCGATTTACATTTAAATGGGGCAACTGTATCGGATGTGCTGACGGAGCTGGTGACCCGTTATCCAGCCATAAAAACCCACGTCCTTGACAAGCATGGCGAACTGCGGCGCTATGTCAACCTGTTCATCAACGAAATCAATATTAAAGATTTGGACGGAATAAACACGCCCGTACAGGAAAACGATAAGATCATCCTGCTTCCTTCCATATCCGGAGGCTGAGAAAACCGCTATGCTGCCAGAATTGTCACACGAAGAAATCATGCGCTATTCGCGCCATTTGCTGATCCCGGATGTTGGGCTCGAAGGCCAGCGCAAACTAAAAGCTGCCTCGGTGCTGGTCATTGGGAGCGGTGGACTGGGCTCGCCGGTTTCGCTGTATCTAGCAGCCGCCGGGGTTGGGCGAATCGGCCTGGTTGATTACGACAGAGTTGATGAAAGCAATTTGCAAAGGCAGATCGTGCATGGTTCATCCACTGTTGGAAAATTAAAAGTGGACAGCGCCCGCACACGCCTGCTCGACCTAAACCCCGGCATCCAGGTGGATGCTATCAATAAACCCTTTACATCCGAAAATGCAATGTCCATCGCAACGGATTACGACATTATCATCGATGGTACGGACAATTTCCCAACCCGCTATCTCTCCAACGATGTGGCTGTATTTCTTGGCAAGCCGAATGTGTATGGTTCTATTTTTCGTTTTGATGGTCAGGCCAGCGTTTTTTATGCAAAAAATGGTCCCTGCTATCGCTGTCTCTTTCCTGAACCGCCTCCGCCTGGAATGGTACCCACCTGTGCCGAGGGCGGCGTGCTGGGTGTTTTGCCAGGCACGATTGGAACAATCCAGGCCACCGAAGCCCTCAAATTGATCCTTGGAATCGGCGATTCTCTGATTGGACGCTTGCTTTTATACAACGCCCTGGATATGTCCTTTGATTTCGTGACCCTCAAGAAAAACCCAAAATGCAGGGTCTGTGGTCCGAACGCCGACATCAAGGAATTGATTGACTACGAGGAATTCTGCGGCGTACCCGGTCACGACCACGAGGAAGGCTCGGCTGGAACAAGCTGGGATATCGATGCACTGACGCTTTCTGCAGCCTTACAAGCATCACATCCACCCTTTTTATTGGATGTGCGCGAACCACACGAGCTGCAGATCTCGAGTTTGCCCGGCGCTGCCAATATTCCATTGGGTTCCCTGGCCGCCCGGTTATCAGAATTGGATTCAGCCAAGGACCTGGTGGTTTTTTGCAAGGGCGGCACCCGCTCCACACGCGCGTTAGAACTACTGATCAGCGCCGGATTTAAGCGGGTCAAGAACCTGAAGGGTGGCATAAACAGCTGGGCGCGAGAAGTGGATACCAATCTGCCAGTCTATTAACCCAACGCCAACACCTGGGCTAAATAAAATATCCGAGGAAAACCACATCATGACCATAACCCAACCCGTTTGGATTATAGTAAATTCCGCTGATCAGCCTGAGTAAATCTCGATCCTTTCCTTGCCTCTGCCGATATTATCGCGCTTCAGTTTTATCAAACCAATTTCCCCCGTTTTCTTAACATGAGTACCACCGCAAGGTACGCGTGAAAATCCCTTGATTTCCCAAAACCTTCGCTCAGTTGCTTCATCTTCAAAAGCGCTTATGATCTCAAGGTCATCTGCGATAATCCGGTTTGCTTGATTGGCAATCTCTGCGAGCAGCGCCGCAATACTCTCCGGCCAGGCAAAGTCGATGCGGGCCTTTTCTGGTGCAATGTGAGCGCCGAGCTTTTCTATATCTGGCAGCCTGCGATAGACCAGTTCAAGTACCAGCTCGGCGGCAAAATGCAGGCGCATTAACTTGTAGCGCCTGGGCCAGTCGATCTCCATTCGAACAGATTGACCAATTTCCAAAGTGTGGTTTTCGGGCAGGGTATAAATGATTTCGAATCCATCTTTCCTGGCATCCAGAACCTGATACCCTGCGATAGTCCCCTGGTCACTCTCCTGCCCACCAGAAAAAGCATAAAAGATGGTCGAAGCAACCGTCAACTGGTTATTGGCAATCGAGGTAACAATGGTCTTATGAACAACCTGGGTTGGATCCTGCCAGAAGAGTTTTTTGGTCATGATTTTATACTCCGGTTTTAGATCAGGTTGGAGAATTCCCTTCCAGTTTGCTATTAACTGGATCACATTGTCTACTCAATATTTGAATTTTACCATCCAGAAGATTGTCGGGTAATATTTTTTGTGGATTTTTCCCCAGTTCCTGGCACACAAATCCATAGGCTGACAAACTCCCGATAATCAATTACCTTTGCAGAAAAGCCAGTATGGCACATGCATAATCACCCAATCCGGCCCTGATAATAATAAAAAGTCCCTAATTCCCATAATATTGGGGGTGATTTTCAAAAATGACACCAATTGACCTTGACATCTCGTTCAATTGCGCTTATAAATCGGGCCATTATGAAAACTGTTTCGAATCCAATAGTTTTTGAGGCCAAGGCTAAGCGCCAGCCCACATCCGGATCAACGATGATCGGATTTGTGGGCCGCTATTGGTTAAACAGGAAGAAGTAAAGCAACAGGCACACATGTGCCTGATCAATCCCTGTAACCAACGCGCTCTCCGACATCGGAGAGCGCGTTTTTTATTTATCTTGAGGAGAATTATGGTTGAAATTTTGGATACAACCCTGCGTGAAGGCGAACAGACACCCTATGTCAACTTTTCCCTCTCCGAAAAGCTGGAAATAGCACGCCTGCTCGACCATATTGGTGTGGAAATGATCGAGGCCGGTGATCCAAGCGTCTCACCCAGCATCGCGACAGCCGTCGAAAAAATTGCATCCATCAGCCTCAAGGCGGAGATTGTGGCACACTCAATAGCTTCCAAGAAAAGTATTGACAAAGCCAGAGCCTGCGGCGCCGACCGGGTTGCCATCTTCTACGCCACATCCAAGATTCACCTGGATGCAAAACTGCACAAATCACAGGATGAAGCCATCGAAATCATTTGTGAGCACATTGCTTATGCACGCAGCCTCGGCTTGAAGGTTCGTTACACACCAGAGGACGCCACGCGCACAGAATTTGAGTTTTTGGTAAAAGTTTGCAATGCTGCCATCCAGGCGGGTGCAGACCGGATCAGTTTTGCGGATACGCTGGGAATTATGCAACCCCACAACATGTATGAAAGAGTTGTGGCCTTGCGGACCCGACTGCAGCCCTGCAAAATTGACCTGCACTGCCACAATGATTATGGCCTGGCGCTGGCCAACGCCATGGCCGGTATTCGAGCTGGCGCTGACTGCATCCACACTACTGTCAACGGGCTGGGAGAACGGACTGGCATTCCTGACCTGGCGGAAACTATCATCGCCTTCCACAATCTTGAGGAAGTCCAACAGTACAACATTCAGCCGCTGATGCAAACTTCAAATTACATCGAAAAAGTCTCCGGCTTTTTCCTGGCGCCCAACAAACCG
>CAZLJB010000062.1:0-11449 GCA_964559195.1 uncultured Anaerolinea sp.
TTGAAAGATCCCAAATACAAATCCTGGCATTTTCCGAAAAATTGAACCGCACTCAAGTGAATCGCGATTCTTTGTATAGTTTTATCTCAAGGGGTCTGCGGGACTTTCAATTCGAAATGAGAAATGCTGGAAATAAATAACAAGACAAGATCGAAGGAAACAGGTGCCAGACTTCATAAAACAGGCGTATCTTTTGATGGATACGCCTGTTATTTTTAGACCTTCAGGAGACCGATTGTAACTGTTTCTGCATCAAAGGCATCTGAGATTAGCCTGGCACCGGCAGGAGCACTCGCAAAACTCAATTCAACCGTCAAGGTTTCGCCAGTGATGTACTCATTGTGCTTCAAAATTGCATCTTTAAGCAAAGGAGAAGCCTCCAAATAAATACGGATCCGGTCAGAAACATCCAACCCGCTTTCCTTCCGGAAATCCTGCAACCGCCGCACAAATTCTCGTGCCAGGCCTTCCGCCACCAAATCCGGGGTTAGCTCAGTCACCAAAGCCGCGACATAAGAACCTTCTTCGGCAACAGCAAAACCCTCCTTTGCCAAAGATTTCACTTCAACTTCATCCGGCAAGATTTCGTAGGTTTGACCATCCGCGGTAATTTTCATTTTTCCATCCGTCAGAAGCAAGTGAGCGACGGCCTCACTATTCATAGACAGGATTGCTTTTTGGATGGCAGGAAATTTGTTACCATATTTTTGACCTAACTGTTTTGGCAATGGTTTGACAGTATGCTGCAATGCTTCAGTACTGGCATCCAATAAGCGAACTTTTTTGACATTCAACTCGTCCATCAATAGATCATCATATTGATGAACAACCCCGCGTTCGTTAGAGTTTGCCATTGAAAAAGCCACTTCAGCCAGTGGCTGGCGCACCTTGCGATTAGCTTTTGCACGGGCAGCATGTCCCAGCGAAGCCAGGCGCATAATCAACTCCATATCCTTGTTTAACTGTTCGTCAACAAAACTTTCTACCACTTCAGGCCAGGTTGCCAGATGTACTGATTCAGGAGCGCCCGGGTCAAAGGTGCGAACAAGGTTTTGATACAACTCATCGGCTAAAAACGGCATCGCTGGGGCAATCAACTTACTGATGGTTACAAGTGCCGAATAAAGAGTGGTATAAGCTGCCTGCTTATCAGTATCCGATTCAGATTTCCAGAATCGGCGGCGGGAACGGCGCAAGTACCAGGTTGAAAGGATTTCAACAAATTTTTCCAGAGGACGCGTGGCTCCGGTGGGATCATAATGCTCATATGCATCAGTAACTTCTCTGACAAGCGTATTCAACTCGGAAAGCAGCCACCGATCCAAATGGCTAAAAGCCAAAGCATGTCCATTCAATCCATCAACTGGATTGAGGTCAGGTTTCCAGCCATCCAGATTGGCATAGGTTACAAAAAACGAATAGACATTCCAGAGCGGGATGGTGAAGTTACGCAAAGCATCGCCCACCAGGTCAATGGAAAAACGGCGTTCATTTCCAGGCGGAGTGGCAGTATACAGATACCAGCGCAAAGCATCTGCGCCATGAATATTCAAAACATCCCAGGGCTGAACAATATTTCCCAAGGATTTCGACATTTTGCGACCGTCAGCATCCTGAATGTGGCCAGGGCTCAAAACATTTTTAAATGCCACACTTTCAAACAGCATCGTGCTGATGGCATGCAAGGAGTAAAACCAACCGCGAGTCTGGTCAACTGCCTCGGAGATGTAGTCAGCCGGGTATTGCTGTGCAAATTTATCCTTGTTTTCAAACGGGTAATGCCATTGCGCATAAGGCATCGCGCCCGAGTCAAACCAGACATCAATCAATTCTGGAACACGAGTCATCTTACCGCCACACTTCTGGCAGGCAAAATGAACCTTATCCACGTACGGACGATGCATATCCAGGTTTGACATGTCTCGCCCATTTAGCTGGCTCAATTCTTCCAACGAACCAATACAATACTGGTGACGACAATCTGCACACTCCCAAACCGGCAGCGGGGTACCCCAATAACGTTCTCGGGAAAGAGCCCAGTCAATATTATTCGCGAGCCAGTTTCCAAAACGTCCATCCCTGAGATGATCTGGTACCCAGTTAATAGTCTGGTTTAGAGCAACTAATTTGTCTTTGAACTGGCTGGTGCGAATATACCAGGCTTCGCGTGCATAATACAACAGGGGTGTCTTACAACGCCAGCAGAATGGATAGGTATGTTTATACAGCTCGGCCCGGAAAAGTAATCCACGGTTATTCAAGTCCGTTTTGATCGATTCATCCGCATCTTTGACAAAGATACCACGCCAGGGCGTTACCTCTGGGATAAAAGTACCATCCGGGGCAACCGTCATGATAATTGGAAGATCGTATTCCATGGACACCTTCATATCATCTGCGCCATAAGCCGGGGCGAGATGAACCAGACCGGTACCATCTTCAGTAGTCACAAAATCAGCAAGGACTACAAAATGAGCAGGCTTTTCAGGTGGCAGGAAAGTGAAAAGGGGCTTATATTTTGTTCCTTTCAGTTTTTTACCCTTGAAGGTTTCCAGCACCTTTATTTCTTCGCCGCGGAAAACTTTCTCAAGCAACGCCTGGGCAAGGATCAGCTTTTCCGTTCCACCCTCAGCCAGGGCACGTTCCACCTTGACATAATCCAGATCCGCACCAGCTGCTACTGCAACATTTGCCGGTAAAGTCCAGGGAGTGGTGGTCCAGATCAGCAAAGAAGTACCTGGCTCATCCATTAATGGCATGCGAATAAAAACGGATGGATCAATTGCCTCGTCGTAACCCTGGGCTACCTCATGATCAGAGAGAGGCGTACCACAGCGTGGGCAATAAGGCACAACTTTAAAACCCTGGTAAAGCAGGTCTTTATCCCAAAATTGGCGCAAAATCCACCAGACCGACTCGATATAGTCATTGGTAAAAGTTATATAGGCAGTCTTCAGGTCCACCCAAAAAGCAATCCGATCAGTCAACCGCTCCCAATCCTGGATGTAATCGAAAGCAGATTTTCGGCACTCTTCGTTGAACTTTGCGATGCCGTATTCTTCGATTTGCTGTTTATTGGTAAACCCATGCCTCTTCTCAACTTCGATTTCCACCGGTAAGCCATGTGTATCCCAGCCACCGCGCCGCGAAACATGGTAACCGCGCATGATTTTGTAACGCGGAAACATATCCTTAAAGGCACGCGCCAGAACATGATGCACACCGGGTTTGCCATTGGCCGTTGGTGGGCCTTCATAAAAAACATATTCCGGTCCATTGACACGGCTTGAAAGCGTTTTTTCAAAGATCTTTTCTTTTTTCCAAGATTTCAGCACGGCCTCTTCCATGGCCGGAACATCCAACTTGGGAGAAACTGGTTTAAACGACATATACACCTCCGGAATAAAACAAAAAACTCTCATCCACCAAGGGACGAGAGCCAGTTACACTCACGCGGTACCACCCAACTTCCTGCCAAGCAGGCACTTTACGAGGACTTGTCTCCGCATCCTCTCGTCTTTATAACGGTAACGAAACCGTCTTTCTTACTTGCTTACGCTTTCAGATCGAAGCTCCGGAAGGATTTTCGGCTCGTCTCACTGATCCGGCTCACACCAACCCGAACTCGCTGGCAGATCAACAGGCTTACTCGTTTCCATCATTGCAGTTAATATACTTATTATAAACCATTTCGGTTCAACAGAGCAAGCACTGGAAAACAATTCAACCACCCAGGAGAGTGAAGACCGTGATTTCTGGGCGGCAATTTATCCGAACAAAAGGATATGTCATCCCGACACCACGATTTGTATATTGGTACATCTTGCCAACCCGGTATAATCCCTGGGGATATATTTGTCCCAATTCCGGGAGAACGGGGGGACCTATGAATGGAATATTGACCTGTCCGCCATGAGTATGTCCGGAAAGTTGAAGGTCGAAACGTCCGGTCGCAGCACTCTCATCAGCGAAATCCGGCTCATGTGCCAGCAGAATCGCACAGCCTTTTTTGGGTAACTTGTCCAACACCAGATCCAGACGATTCTTGCCAACCAGGATATCATCGACACCGGCAAAATAAATAACATCGTTCTTAATCTGTACCTTTTGAACAGAATTAACCAGCAGCCGCACCCCGCCTTGCGTTAACATCTCAGATACCCCCAGGGCATTCGCCCAATGATCATGATTTCCTAGAACTGCCAGAGTGGGAAACTTCGCGGTCAACAACTTTAATTCCGATTCCAGCTCTAACATTTCCGATTCCAGCGTATTTTCCCAACTGGAGCTGAGCACGAAATCGCCCGTCATCACCACCAAACCTGGCTCCAACTTTTTTACAATCGCCAATACCTGTCTCAGCCGTTCAATATTCATCCAACCGCCGATGTGAATATCACTGACTTGAACAAGTTTCAACCCAGAAAATGAAGCCGGCAAACCGGGCAACATCAACCCTACTTGCTTGACATCCCACCAATCAGATTCATTAATATACACATACGAACCACCCACCGCAGCAACCGCAATTCCAAGCCCGAAGACCTTTATCAATTTCAAAAAATCGCGGCGCGTAATAGTCGGTTCGGGTTTAGAATTTATATTAATGTTTATCATTTCTATTTTCAGGATTCAACATGTCTGTGCTTCAATTTGGAAATATACAAATTTCCGCAAAATTTAATGGTCTTTCCACGGTTAAAGGGGGTTATCTTTTACTGGGGAAAGATGTCTCAATTCAGACACCTCCATCCCGTAAATCCTACTATAGTCACGGCTGGCAATCCTGGTCATTGGCCAGCTGGACCAACCTGCGACCACTGCCAACTCCCAGGCCCGCACTTCTAAATTCAATGCAATTCGATCCCGTTTACACCCAACACCCCTGCCCCAATGGTTCCTGGGTGGGTGCGGTTGATTTCGATGATGGAAATATCCTGCTGCTCGGCGCAGTTGGGCTGGATAGCCATGTTCAACTGCGAGACGGTTTACTGCAAGGTTGGTACGAGTCTGAAAGCAGCGAAAGCGCAAGCCAGCAATGGTTCGTTGGATATGGAAATGAAAGCGAGGTTTTCAAATCATACACCACCATCCTGGATCAAAAATTTGGACATGGGCAAGCATCAACCGCCTACAGGGTATGGTGTTCCTGGTACAGCCTGTATACTGCCATTGATGAAAAAAATCTCAAGTTAATTTTTGACAAACTAACCGACCTTCCTTTTGATGTGCTTCAAATTGATGACGGCTGGCAAATCTCCATCGGCGACTGGGAAGCCAACCAGAAATTCCCTTCAGGGATGCAAGAAATAGCTAGAAGTATCCGACAAACGGGTCGCAAGGCTGGGTTATGGCTCGCTCCGCTTCTGGTGGTTCCATCTTCCAAAATTTACAAGGATCATCCAGACTGGCTTCTCAAAGATCCACAAGGCGAACCTGTCTCGGCCGGCTTCAATTGGGGCGAGCATCTTTTTGCACTTGATACCACACACCTCGGAGTGCTTACCTGGCTGGCATCATTGATGAGGCAGGTTCGTGATTGGGGCTTTGATTACATCAAGCTTGATTTTCTATATGCGGGAGCTCTACCGGGCAAACGAAAGCTGGAAATACCCCGCGAAGCGGCTTATCGCCATGGTCTTAATGTGATGCGCAAAGCCCTGGGGCAGGGAGTCTACCTGCTGACCTGCCGCGCACCCATTTTCCCTTCACTTGGTCTTTGTGACGCCATGCGCATTGGCCCGGATGTGGCGGCGGAATGGGAGAACTATCGGGATGCAGTTCTTCTGCAAAACCCGGCCACACCCTCTACCAAAAATGCCATCCGGACAACCATCAACCGGCTGTGGCTGTCACCACTTGTCCAACCCGATCCGGACGTTGTGTATTTTCGCCAGGAAAAAAACCGGCTAACAACGGACCAAAAAGTCATGTTGCAAAACCTGGCCCTGGTCTGCAAATTCAAAGCCACATCTGACCTGCCACAGTGGCTGACAGAAGTTGAACGCGAATCGCTGCGAGAATTTCTAACTTCTCAACCCGAAATTATTCAAACCAGCCGCTTTACGTTCCAAATTGATGATAGGCTGGTCGATTTCAGCTCGGCCATGTCTTTGCCAATTGCGCCAACGGGAATCAACAGGTTGATAGGTATGCTGACTGGATGGCTGGGAAGTCAGCCACAAATTTTGAGTTTGCTAGATAAAGCTGGTAAAAAGAAGCTCGAAAAACTCAGACAGGAATTGTAATCATCAACTCTTTTTTTTTATTTTCCAATCACTGCACTACGTCGTTCATCAATGGTCTGCAGCAAGGCCGTAAATGCATCCACAAAGGCTTTAACACCTTCTGCTTCCAGTTCAGCGGTCACAGATTCCATTTTTATACCGAGTTTTTCAAGTTCCACGATCTGTTGGCGGCATTCATCAACACCATCCATGATCGTCAGGGCGGCCTTACCATGATCTCGAAACGCATCCAGCGTGGCAGGCGGGACAGTATTGACTGTGGCCGGACCAATCAAACTATCCACATAGATGGTATCAGGATAGGCTGGATTCTTGGAGCTGGTTGAAGCCCAGAGCGGACGCTGAAAATTGGCCTTGGCCAGTTGAAGTTTTCCAAATCGAGACTCGCCAAAATAGTTACGGAATTCGTTGTAGGCCAGCCTGGCATTCGCGATGGCAGCCTTCCCCAATAATGGAGATCCGGCCGGCAGCCTGGGATCAATTTTTGTGTCGACACGGGATATAAAGAAAGAAGCCACCGAATGGATCTTTTCAATATCACCGCCAGCCAGCAAGCAATCTTCAAGGCCACTCAGATAGGCATCCATGACAGCCTTATAGCGTTCGATTGAAAAGATTAAGGTCACATTGACATTAATACCCGCTGCAATGACCTCACGAATGGCAGGAATACCTTCCAGCGTGGCTGGTATTTTGACCATTAGATTTGGACGGTTTACTGTCTGCCAGAGTTGCCTGGCTTGGGCAGCCGTTCCAGCGCTGTCATTGGATAGATAAGGACTGACTTCCAGGCTGACGTAACCATCGCCGCCGGATGTTTCGGCGTAGAGTGGCTGGAATAAATCACAGGCGGCCTGGATATCTTCAATCGCAAGCTTCCAAAAGATTTGTTCAGCATTTGATCCTGAAAGCGCCAGGGGCATAATGGTTGAATCATAATCATGAGATTTGGCAATGGCATTATGAAAAATGCTGGGGTTGGATGTGACACCACGAATATCACCTCTGGCAATCATGGCTGCCAGTTCGCATGCTTCACCATTTGAACCTTTTGTCAACAAACGGCGTTGGATATTGTCATACCAGAGTGATTGGCCAAGTTTGGTCAATTCCTGAATGGGACTCGACATAATAATTTCTCCTGTTGGCACAGATTTGATAATCAAACCTGCACAAATTATTTTTCCAGTTTGCGTACTTTCCCGACCCGTCGCATATGCCGTTCCTGACCGGGGTCATTTCCTATAAAACGAGCACGCAGAAAAGCCTGGACAATCTCACGAGCAGGTTCCGGACCAATGACACGCGCACCAAGGCATAAGACGTTCATATCATCATGTTCGACAGCCTGATGTGCTGAATATGTATCATGGCACACGCCCGCATAAACACCGTGGATTTTGTTGGCAGCAATGCTAGCGCCCACACCTGACCCACACAACAAGATTCCGCGTTCCACCTCGCCGGATTGGAGAGCGTGTCCAATTTTTTCGGCATAATCAGGGTAATCCACTGCTGCGTTGCTATCCGTACCCAAATCCGTAACCAGATGACCTTCTGCGAGGATCACTTCAATCAGAGCCGCCTTGAGGGGAAAGCCAGCATGGTCACAAGCAATCGTGATTTTCATCTTGCCACCAGTTTCCTGGCCGTCTCAAAAACATTTTCAACCGTGAAACCAAATTCTTGAAACAAAATTCCGGCGGGACCAGAAGCCCCAAAATGGTCAAGGCAAATAATCGCGCCAGAATCACCTACAAATTTATCCCAACCCATGCCAATGCCCGCCTCAACAGCGACACGGGCCTTAATGGAACCTGGTAATACCGCATCGCGATATTCCTTGGGCTGCTGGTTGAATAATTCCCAACTCGGAACCGAAACCAGGCGGACATTAAATCCTTCCGCCGCCAAACGCGCTCCAGCATCCAGGATAAGAGAAACTTCAGAACCAGATGCCATCAGAATAATTTCTGGATCATTATCGCCCATATCTGCCAGGACATAGGCGCCCTTCTCGAGAAGACAGGCATCCGCATAAATATTTCGATCAAGAGTTGGCAAGTTTTGGCGTGTCAGCACCAGAACAGTTGGAGCATGCGTTCGGTCCAGGGCTACTCGCCAGGCGTGAATGGTTTCATTCCCATCACACGGACGAATAGTTACCAGGTTGGGTATAGCCCGCAAAGAGGCCAATTGTTCTACCGGCTGGTGAGTGGGGCCATCCTCTCCAACTCCAATACTATCGTGTGTAAAAACCCAAACTGACCCAAGGTGTGAAAACGCGGAAACACGGATGGCTGTCCGCATATAATCCGCAAAAACAAGGAAAGTCGCGCCAAACGGACGCAGCCCACCATGATAAACCATACCATTTACAACAGCGCCCATGGCATGCTCACGAACACCAAAATGCATGTTTCGCCCGGCACGGGTTTCTTTTTGGTAATCACCCAGACCAGGCATATTGGTATTATTGGAGGGCGCTAGATCTGCAGAGCCGCCCATTAATTCAGGTAATCTGGCCGCAAAATGGTTGAGCGCTTTGCCCGAAGCGACGCGGGTTTGAACACCTTTTGGATCGGTTGGATAGACCGGCAAATCAACATCCCATCCAGTTGGCAATTGACCATTCACCCGTCGTTCAAACCCGGCAGCTTGCAAAGATTGGGCAATACGATAATTCTCAAACAGCTTTTGCCAGGTTTCTTCTGCTTCAGCGCCTTTTTCCAAGGCCTGGCGATAGAAGTCCAAAACATCTGCAGGAACGAAAAAACGGGGCTCCAGCGGCCATTCCAGGGCAGTTTTTGCGCCGTTTAGCTCTTCATCACCAGGCGGTTCGCCATGTGCTTTTGCAGTTCCAGCACGCGTGGGCAAGCCAAAACCAATGATAGTGCGCACTGCAATGATCGATGGACGAGCATCGTTTTTGGCTGCCTGGATGGCCAAATCAATCGCTTCAACATCGTTACCGTCCGAAACCGCCTGGGTGTGCCAACCGTAGGATGCAAAGCGGGCCATTCGGTCTTCAGAAAACGAAACCCGAGTATCCCCTTCGATTGAAATATGGTTATCGTCATAAAGATAAATCAATTTACCCAATTGCAAATGCCCGGCCAGTGAAGCCGCTTCGGATGCGATCCCTTCCATCAAATCGCCATCCGTAACGATGGCATAAGTATAATGATCTACAATATTATGTTGCGGGGTGTTGAACTCAGCTGCAAGATGAGTTTCAGCAATCGCCATGCCAACGCCGTTGGCAAAACCCTGCCCAAGCGGGCCAGTGGTTGCATCCACCCCGGGTGTCAAACCGTACTCGGGATGACCAGGAGTCAGGCTACCCCACTGACGAAACTTCTTGACTTCGTCGAGCGGAACTTCATAACCGGTGAGGTGAAGAAGTGCATACAATAACGTTGAACCATGCCCGCCTGAAAGAATAAACCGATCGCGGTTGGCCCAATGTGGATTGCGAGGATTATGACGCAAATGACGTGTCCAGAGGGTGAAAGCCATTGCGGCTGCACCCATTGGCAAACCAGGATGACCCGAGTTCGCCTGCTGAACAGCATCCGCAGCCAAAAATCGAATTGTGTTGATACATTGTTCTTGTATATTGGTAGACATATTAAACCTCTTCATCAAAATCAAGTTTGTTCAATCGCGCAGACTGCCCTAGAGTCGGCAAAGTTGTAGCACTTTGCCACTGAAGAGAAACAAGCCTTGCTTTATTTCTTTCGGGTTGGTAATTACAAATATTTGATTAAAAATAATCATTCCGGTTATTTTACCACGCGGGTTTTATGGTTTATACTTCAATCTACATTGATCAAAACAGGAGAATCCAATGGCTACCCCATCACCCGCCGATCAGATTGCCAGTGAAATTTTTTCGCTAAAAACCCGAATTGGATGGATGGAGGACAGCGTGCGGCTAAAAAGTACGCTCGATTCCGTTGAAGATTTGCAAACTGCTTTTAATGGATTGCCAGAGCGCATAAAAATGCTACGCGCAAAAGGGTATGTTTTTGAAAAGAGTCTTGAAACCCAGGCTGGCGATATTCCACGTCAATGGGGTTCCATTCAACCAGCACTGATGATACAGGTCTCACAACAAGTTACAATTCTTCAAGGGTCGTTCCATTCGATTGAATATAAAATGACCCAACTGCTGGCGACCAGCTCCAACCCGGCCGCCGCCCGACCGATCATGACTTCGATCGAGGGCGAAATGGATATGCTGGAAGATAAGGTACGTTCGGCCGAAAGCACCCTCCATGGAATGTATAATGCTTTCGAAGAGCAGGTAAACGGCATCAAAGCCCATCTGGACGAAATAGACTACCTGCAGACCCAACTAGCAGAAGCCAAGTTTTCGCTTTTACCCACTGAAGGTGGATTGAGAGCTATCAAGACAGTCTGGTGTAAAGATGGAAAGGAACGGGATGACGACCCCGAAGGCGTGTTGTATTTAACCGACCAACGCCTCCTGTTTGAACAAAAACAGGAAGTTGCCACCAAGAAAATCCTTTTTATCACAACCGAAAAGAAAATGGTACAGGAACTCAAATGGGAAATCCCTGTGGTACTGATCGACCAAATCACGCCTTCTAAGATGGGGATGATGAAAAACGAAGATCATTTAGATTTGCGTTTCAAAGAAGGTGCGACACTGGAAAGCGCTCACGTACACATCTGGCAGGATGCCAACCAATGGCTGCAACTCCTAAACCGAGCCAAGACAAGAGATTTCGACAAAGATCGCGCGGTTGCGATCGACCAGGTTGAAATAGATAAGGTTAAAAGCCTTCCTGCCCAATGCCCATCCTGCGGTGGAAATCTTGGACAGGTCATTTTGCGTGGACAAGATTCAATTATTTGCGAATACTGCGGGTTTGTGATCCGGTTGTAGGTAAGCTGAGACTGGCTGGTACTCCAGTGTCGCAATATAGGATGGTCTAACGAATAAGCAAGCTGCGGACTGGTAATGACAGTCCGCTGCTTGCTTATTCGTCACTACTCACCTGGTGTTTCGGCTAAATAACATCCCCTGCAGAGAAAAACACCGCTTATTGTTCGGGCAGGCGACAAAATCAAAACCGAGGAGGGGTGGGTCGATACGGTTTTTTGGGGTTGGCTTGATCAATATTTTGATTTAAGTTGAGTTACAGGCAACGTGATCTGACCTTCCGTAGGAT
>CAZLJB010000063.1:0-11432 GCA_964559195.1 uncultured Anaerolinea sp.
GAGTGTCCAGACCCTTTTGGAAAAACTGCCTTTTAAAAGATGTTTTTTTGACCGCATCATCATGGTTGATGCTCTTCACCATGTTTATAGCCAGGCGGAAACAGTTTCGGAATTGTGGCGGGTACTCGCCGATGAAGGTCGCCTGGTCATAGAAGAACCTGATTTGCAAAGCTGGCAGGTTAAAGTATTGGCTTTGGTTGAGAAGTTGCTTTTAATGAGAAGTCATTTTCTTACACCTTCCCAAATCGCAAGCTTGTTTCCTTTATCTGCCCAAATCAGCATTCAGATTGAAGGTTACAATGCCTGGATCATCGTCCAAAAGCGAGCATCAGCGCTATAGATTTAATAAGAGCTGTCGGGCAATTACCATTCTCTGTATTTCGCTGGTTCCTTCGCCGATTGTCATTAGCCTGGCATCGCGATATAATCGTTCAACGGGAAAATCCCGGCTGTAACCGTACCCTCCGTGAATTTGAATTGCATTTCGACAAACCCTTTCAGCCATCTCGGTTGCAATTAATTTTGCCATGGCGGCTTCCTTGCTGTAGGGTCTGGCTTCCTGTTTTAGCCACGCAGCCCGATATACCATTAACCTGGCAGCTTCTAGTTCGCTAGCAGCATCCGCCAGCATAAATTGAATGGCTTGATGTTCGGCAATTGGTTTTCCAAACGTAAACCTGTCTTTCGTGTAGATAATTGCTGCTTCGTATGCAGCCCGTGCAAGTCCCAAAGCAAGCGCACCAATGCTGATGCGACCAGCATCCAAAGTTGCGAGGGTTTGGTGAAGACCATGGTTATATTCACCGACTAAAAACTCTAAGGGAATACGAACATCCTCAAAAGTCAGGGCATGAGTTGGAGATCCTTTTAGCCCCATTTTCTTTTCTGCGGGTGCAATTGTTAATCCAGGGGTAACGGTAGGTACTAACATCATGCTCAATGAACGCGAACCACCTGCGGAATTGGTACGAACAAGCGTAATTATATATTCAGAGATGCTTGCATTAGTACACCACATTTTAGACCCGTTGATAACCCATTCGTTACCCATTTT
Organism: uncultured Anaerolinea sp.; assembly: GCA_964559195.1. Lineage (GTDB taxonomy): Bacteria > Chloroflexota > Anaerolineae > Anaerolineales > Villigracilaceae > UBA5195. The sequence continues at coordinate 1,055 of CAZLJB010000063.1, forward strand.
TTCTGCTTTTGTACGCACACCGCCCTGCAAGTCGGAACCGGCACCGGCTTCTGTCAAAGCCAAGGCAGCGAGTTTTCCTTTTCCACTCGCAACCAGTGGCAGCCAACGTTTTTTCATTTCTTCCGACCCATAAAGTGAAATAGGTGCTGTGCCCAGACCGTTGTGAGCGGCTATAGAGAGTGCGGTTGAGCCGCATCCCCAACCAAGTTCTTCAATTGCAATTGCGGCGCTTAACGCATCCACGCCAGCTCCACCGTATTCTTCGGGAATTGAGAGCCCAAGTAGTCCCAATGGCCCCATTTTGTGAGTTGCATCCCAATTAAAAACACTATTTTCGTCTGTTTCGTGGGCTTTAGGTTTAACCTCTTTTGAGACGAAATCATGAACTGTTTTTTGCCACATTCGTTGTTCATCACTTAGGTCAAAGTTCATAATTCCTCCAGGCGCTGGTTGGGTATTTCGGTTCTCCGATGAAGTCTATGGATAGAAATCACACATCTATTTATTGATCAAATACATCTACTGACTGAGCTTTGGTTTGAAACTAAATGGTTCATGCTTTCTAGATTTAAAAACAAGTGATTAGCTCTTGTAAATAATTACCTGTTCATCTGCAGTGATTTCAACCCTTAAAGGCGGTAAATTGTTTTGGGAAGGTCCATTTAGCACCTTTCCGTCCTTATCATAGCGTGAGCCGTGGCAGGGACAGATGAATTCATCCGCTTTAACATCTACCGTGCAGCCAAGATGTTGGCAAGTAAGGCTAATGGCTTTATATCCGGCTTGGGAATGGATCAGAATGGCTGGAATACTTTTAATTATCGTACGAGTACCGATTAGAAAATTTATGGATGGACCGAGCTCAAAACGTTTTGATGGTGGTGGGTCAGGTATATAGCCAAGAAAACGAATAATGAAGCCAATCCCTATAATTCCACTTAATCCCAATAGACCTTTGGCGGATAGTTTCAGAATATCGCGACGTGAAATAAAAGGCATTATTTATTTAACTCCAACATTGTCAGTAATACCCAGGTAAAGGCCAAAATCGCCATAATTAATGTAGCCAGTCGGCTTGCTTTTGGGAACCATTTGCCTTTTTCTTCCAGGTTGGATTTATTGGGAAGGATTGGTAGGCAAACTAAAATGATAAGAATTCCGAGTGGTATCGCCACACCCATCCAAAAAGCGTTCCCAAATCTGAGCAACTGCTGAACCCATAAGAAAAACCATGGAGCGCGAACATCCGGATTGAGTGGTATGCTGGCATCCAGGATAGGAGCAGCTAATGGGGCCTGGAAACGAGTGGCTATAAAAATCAATCCAGAAATAGAAATTAACATTGCAATCACTTCACGTCGTGCTAATTCAAAACGGTTGATCCGGATAGTTGTGGCTTTGTTTTCAGAATCAGTCGTTGAGACCCTGCCATCCCTTCGAACTCGAAATAAATGCCAGCCAATCAAAGTTATTGTAGCAAGTGATAGCCCGGCGATATGCCAGGCGTAAAAGCGGGTCAGGGTTGCGAATCCCGGGCTGTCTCCGCCAACAATAAATTCATAAAGCTGGATGCCAAAAAATGGAATAGTTTTGAGAAGATTTGTCCCAACGATGAGCGCCCAGTGAATACCATTGTCCCAGCGCAGGATGTAGCCTGTAAAATTAAGGAAAATAATCAGGATAAATACAGCTAATCCTATTAAGTAGTTATATCGTTTTGGTGGTTTAAAAGCCCCGGTAAAAATTACCCTTAATAGATGAATACCAGACACAATTACAAGCGCCTGTGCTGACCAGAAATGCAATCCCCGTATCAGTGCCCCGAATGGCAAAACGAAAGTAATGATTTGAATGGAAATCCCGGCTTGTTCAGGAGTCGGTGTGTAGAAAAACAATTCCAATACCCCAGTAATGATAATAATCAATGTCAGAAAAACAGCCAGACCACCTGCACCGAGAGTGTAAAGCCAACGTGCTTGTCGTTCTGGAATGGTTGGTGGGTGCAAATGATGGAAAAAATTTGGATGAAGGGCTTTTTTTGACACAGTCAATTTGTTTTTATCTATTACTCGCTTTCCGATCAGAAAAACAGACGCCAGACCAAAAAATGTAGCCAGTCCATATTGCCAGTTGTTTTCACCTTCCTGCTGCCGAATTGGGAGATGAACTGGTTCGAAAGACGCAAATTTCGGATTGAGATTTGCGGTGTTTGGTAATGAACCATTTTCGCGTAATAAATAAGCAGTTATATTCCATGCATCCTGATCTGAAAGGGATCCCGGGTCCCACCAGGGCATGGTTGTTTTAATATATTTCTCAAGTTCATCAACGGTAGTGAAGCGCTGCAGGGTCTGGGCCCCAATGATTGCTGGAACTTGGCGAGGAAAATTAAAACCCGGTGTGGGATGATTTAAGGCATGGCATTTGGACTTCCAACAATTCATATCTTCGCCAAAACCAGCCTCCCGCCATTCATCGGTTAAACCCTGGCCTTTATCCCCGTGACAGGATAGACAAATTGCCCAATACGGAACTGCGCCATTGTCAGCCATGGTCGGATTTGCTGGAACGATAGGCTTTATTAATCGAGGGGATAATTGGTAAGGAGTCGGGTCGGGTGCCTTTTCGGTCGGATCCGCCGCGCCTGCGTGCGCAATCTTATTTGGCTGGATCGTATAGGTAAATATTAGCAGAATCAGGAGCCAACCAGCCACTAAGATGATCGTGTAGGCTGTATTCAGCCTTTTTAACGGTGTCGGCATGTTGTACTCAAATCTTCAGTTTGGGTTTGCAGTAGATGGAGTTGTAGTTTGGTTCTTTCAATCTAACTCAAGATTGTCTGTTTCATCATTATTGTTATCAATGAATTCGCCCCTGGAGTATGCTTCAAACCAGGAAAGAGCCTCCTGAAATCGTTCGCCAGGAACGCACAATTCAATTTTTCCCATTGGTCCGCTTACTGGGTAAAGATAATGAGATACACCTTCTTGAAATAGTTGAACAGGGATCCCAAGGGCTTCGATGGCTTCCTTTAATATTTCAGCTTCAAGACGATCAAATAATTCTACTAATGTGACCCATTCGTTGGTAGGCATGGATGTTATCTCCAGGTAATGATAAATATTATTGTGAAGAGGATTGATACGATTAATTGTCTCATTCCAATTGCAACTGGTTTTGCCCCCACTGCTGGATTGAAGGTTCCCCAAAGTGTTTCAGCAGTCTGGACCAGGTGTGCCAGAAAGACCCAGGTAGGTACAATCCTTAAAGTACCCAGAATAATTGATAGGATCAGATTGAAAACTGTGTAAATTATCGCACGAAATCCCGGCTTCAGCCTTTCTTCCAGAGTTGGGATGTTTTTCCATTGGCGTTGTTCAAGCCGCAGATATGCATATAGGATGGATGCCGCAGATTGGAACCAGACCAATAACCACATTGCCCACGCGCTGGAATTGTAATTGTCTTTTCCTAACCAGAAGGCGGCCGGGGCAGCCAATGCAAAAACACCCGTTGCAAGCATCTCAATGCCCATCTGTCGTCTTTCTTCCCGGCGGCTGACCAACCATAAGTGCCATGCGAATACAGGCAATGCTGGAATAGATAGATAGAAAACAAATGATTTTCTTAGAATAAATAGGGCCAGGCTTGCAAATAAGATGGCCGCTCCGTATATCACGCTCCAGAAATAACTGGCGGGCAAATCACTGCGTGGACGGCGTCCGTATAACGCCTTGATCGCGATTGTGGTGGGTTGACGAATCATGAATGCCATCATGGCTGCCAAAACGAAAGCCAGCGTAGCGTTGTTCATTTTTCCACCTGCGAACACACCAATAGCAAGAGGGCTAAGGATAAACACCCATGAACCGTGATCCTGGGGTAAGGCTATTTGTGGTCGAAGAAACGATGAGTTATTTGGCATGGCAGAGATCCTGTTTGATTATATACAAAAAGCCGGTTGCAGGCGGAATTTGCTAGAAAGGAATTGGGTTGTAATCACTTGAAAAATAGAACCTGCATACTTCTGCGGGATTATTTCTTTTTTTATCGAAAATTTAGTAAAAATGGATGGTGTTAATACAAATTAAGATTGGTAAAATGTAATTGAAAAATACATTATTTGTATTATACTTATGAAATGTGATAAAATTTATCTAAATAATCAACGAGAAAGGAACTTCGCATGAGCTCCCTAACAAGACAGGCTTTATCGATAGATGTTGGAACCCGATTGCGACAATTGAGGGAAACCCGTAATGTTTCGATGCGTACACTCGCTACAATGAGTGGTCTTTCTGCTAACGCCCTCAGCATGATTGAGCGTGGCAGGACTTCTCCATCAGTATCGACTTTGTATCGAATTGCTGGGGCGCTATCTGTCCCAGTTACTGATTTTTTTGCTCCAGAAGAAGCCAGAAAAAAGATTGTTTTTTTAAAGTCAGACGAACGAACCCGGTTGCCTTTTTTGCGTGGGCTGTGGGAGGGCCTGGGTGGTGAACAATTCACGGGAAAATCCATGCCGTTTTTACTGACTCTTGAAAATGGTGCGAACAGCGGACAGTCGAACATGGTGCACAGTGGCCATGAGTTTGTTTATTGCCTGCGGGGGCAGTTGGAATATCAAGTAGAGACACAACATTTCCTGCTTGAGGCAGGCGATAGCTTGTTGTTCGCTGCCCAACTAAAACACCGCTGGTATAATCCTGGAGGAGTGGTTACGAATGCGCTGGTCATTATTTCGGATTACTCAGATGGTGATCACCCCAGGTCACATGTCGATATAGGTGAATCGAAAGCTGACGAATCTGGTGATTTGTAACAATGCTTTATTAATTCTTTATCTGTAAAAAACTTTAGCAAATATCGATTAAATTCAAAAAAGTGAGGTTGCCCAATTGGGCAACCTCACTTTTTTGTTTATATTCTGTAGTGCGATATTACTTCAGTGCTACCAGGGCTGCATCAAGCATAGCGTTGGCATAAACTGAATTGTGGACGCCGTTGCTCTTGTCTTCTGTAACCATCAGGAAGTTCCAGAGGGCGGCTGCCTGGGCTTCGGGGTACTCGCCGACGATCATGACACCGTCTTTATCGAGCAACTTCTTGGCTTTCAGGGCAGCTTCAACCTTCGCAAGCTTATCCTTGATGGTGGTCTGTACGCCCTTGACGTCAAAATTCTTGGCATCGGCGTGGCAGGTCACACAAGTTGCAACGTTGGGGAGGAAGGTATGATTGGCGTTCGGGCCAGCGCCACCAAGGTGGCAGGCTACGCAGGTGTCTTTGACCATGGAGTAATGGGGGGCTGGTTTACCTTCAACCATGCCGCCGCCAACGCCGAGGATCATGGAGGAGACTGGACCATGGTGAGCGCCCCAATGGGTGCTGTCGACTTTGACTTTGCCATCTGTAGCCTTCGGGAAGGCGGTACGGGGCTGGTGGCAGTTGGCGCACAAATTGCCCATACCACCATCATAGGTAGCACCGGAAGCTTCGAGTGTTACAGCAGCAACAGTTTCCAGAGCCCAGTCAGTACCTGTGTAGGTCTTGTGAACCTGGTGGCAGGCGCGGCAGTCAATTCGGCTGGCATTCGGATCGGCAGTCTTGATATCGGCTGTCTTCATTCCAGCAGCAATTCGGTCACTGAAGCCGCCACCGGAGTGGCAACCATTGCAACCAGGGCGGAAGCCAGCATAAGCAGTGGTTGTGCCGCTGCCGTGCTTGGTGGTCTCCCAGGTTGTTTGGTGACCGGAGATCAGGCTGGTATCATTGTGGCAGGCTTTGCAGGTTAAATCAGTTGTTGCAGCTGATTTGCCATCTGCACCGGCAGGGCCGGCAGGACCAGCAACGCCGGCAGCGCCGGCAGGGCCAGCAGGGCCAGCCGGGCCGGGCTGGCTTGCGCAGGCGGATAAAACGATGGCAGCCAGGATCAGCGTGCCGAGCAAAACAAGAATTCTTTTGGTGGACATTATTTACATTCTCCTTTTTGGGTTTTTCTAACTAAATTGAAGGGCAATGATTTCTATTATTGTTCGGACGCACCTCCGCTGTAACATGATAAATATGTCATAATTTGACATGATTAATAATACCTTAATTCTGAAATTATGCTTGTGCCAATGCTCACAAACTAGAGATGACAAATGTAATACAGCGTTATATCTTTTGATTAAAGGTATTAGTTAATCTTATTCTAATCTGAAATTAATACATTTTGTCATAACTTTGGCTTATAACAAAAAAGACAAACTGCTATGTTTGTCTTTTTTGTTATAAGCCAAAAAGAAATTTTACATATTCAGCCAGCCAGCGGCTTGTTTGGGCAAGTCGTTCAGGCTGGCTGTTCGAATGGTACATTGTGGAAGACTTTCCAGGAAGAGCCTGCCATATTGTTTTGAGAGGACACGTCGATCGAGAATGGCAACCACACCTCGATCAGATGCCGTGCGAATCAGACGGCCAAAACCCTGGCGGAACTTTAGGATTGCTTCTGGAACCTGGTATTCGCTAAAAGGATCATCAAAGGTTTCTGAGCGGGCAGCAACCAGTGGGTCAGAGGGTACTTCGAAAGGTATGCGGGTGATCAGTACCACCGAAAGAGCATCGCCAGGGACATCAACACCCTCCCAGAATGATCGAGTTCCTAATAATACTGCCCGTGGGTTGGTCTTGAAAGCGTCCAACAAGGCAGCTGGACTGGCACCTTCGCCTTGCTCGTAAATCTGAATGTCATTTTGGTTTAACGGGCGGGCAATAGCCTGAGAGGCTCGCTTTAGTTGGGCATAGCTCGTAAAAAGAACCAGCATTCTGCCACCGCAGGTGTTTGCGGTTTGGATTATGGCCCGATTTACAGCAGCCTCATATCCAGGGGCGTTTGGCTCTGGGATATCGTTTGGTAAATATAAGAGTGCTGAATTTTCATAATCGAACGGCGATCCAAGGGTAAGTTCATCGGCTTCGTCTGCCAGGAGTAAATTGCGTAAATAAGTGAAATCTCCAGCGGCAGTCAATGTTGCAGATGTAAGCACAACGCAAGATTTTTCATGCCATAAATATTTTTCAATCAGTGGCCCGATTCGCAAAGGTGCCGTGTTTAGGGTTAATCGGTTATTTTGAGGTTGGACTTCGATCCAATAGATTGTCTCAACAGACGGTTTGTGGATCATCCCGCTGATAGCGGCTTCTGCTTCTGATAAACGGCGGAGTAGATTACTCAAGTTGCCTAATGGGTCTTCTAGATCTTCGACACCGTCAGCGAATATCTCTGCACAAGCTTTATAAAGTTCAGTTGTGGAATTGATCAGTAATCCCATGGCTTCGCCAGCTGTGCCCCAGTTGATTTCAACATTGTCCCAACCTGGTAAGCTGCGGCTGGATGGCAAAATTCGTTCCTGGTAAGCGTACTGGCTTTTTGGCTTGCCTTCGCGCTGAATGTCAATGAACTCGGTAAGTGCATGGAAAAAATCCCTGGCGTAAGTATCCAGACGGAATGAGGTTTCACTGGCGCGGTGAACGATTTGGGTCAGCCGTGCAAAATCAGTTGGACGGATCAGGTCTCTGGTCACTCCCAGGATGTGACCCAATATTCCTCCGGAAAGACCGCCAACTTCCTTTAATAAGCGATCGAAATCATTTTGCGAAAGCCGGAAGGAGAGCGCACCTGTCGTGGCATTTTCCAAGTGATGTGCTTCATCCACAATCAGGTATTGATACTCTGGCAGTACTTTGCTTCCAGTTGCAACATCAGAAAGTAAAAGCGCGTGATTAACGATCAGTATATGGGCAGTTTGAGCGGCTTGTTTGGCTTTGTAAAATGGACATGTACCACCCATCCGGCCAGCGCAGTTTTCTGATGAACAGGCATCATCCTCGGCGGAAAGACGCATCCAGGCTTCTTTTTCTGCCGGGCGGTTCAAATTCAGATCGTTTCGATCACCGCTGGCACCGTTCCAGCTCCAGACCAGGATTTTAGACAAAACCCGCATTTCATCCAGCGTATTTGGTCCGCTGTGGCGCATAATCTCTAGCCGCCTGGGGCATAAGTAATTGGAACGGCCCTTTAAAACAGCTGCACGCAGCTCAATATTAAGTGCGGCTCGTACGCTCGGGATATCCTTCTGGATGAGTTGATCCTGAAGGTTGATCGTATTGGTTGAAATTACAACCCTGGTATTGTTTTGAATGGCAAATAGTGCAGCCGGGACCAGATAGGCAAATGATTTTCCCACACCCGTGCCGGCTTCAACAAGCAAATGTCCATTATAAGATAGAGCGTTGGTAACCGCTCGCAGCATTTCTACTTGTTCAGGGCGTTGTTCGTATGCTTCAAAATAGCGTGAAAAAGGTCCTCCGTATTCGAGCACCGAGGCAACTTCATCAGGATCCAGGGCGATTGGTTCGACCACTGGACCAATGGGTTGGGTTTTCCCTACCCGATCCTGGGGATCGAATAAAGGCCCTTCATTATTAATCGACCTGGCTTGTTTGGCCTGAACTTGTTCTCTCGAACGCTGCCTCAAAGCATTTTGAAACGGGAAATTTCCATCCCAGTCCAAGGGTTCCCCGTTTCGAACGATTTCTGCAAGGAGATCTAGCGGCAGTTCGAGTGCCATCTCAAATAAGCGTATATACACTGCATGCGTAAGACGGGCGTCGTCAAGCGCACGATGTGAATTGGGAAGAGGGATGCCAAGTTGTTTTCCAAGCGCGGCCAAGTTGTAGCGGCTTGCGCCGGGCATTAGAACGGACGCCAACTCGTATGTGTCAAGCACTTTGTTTGCCGTGAGAATACGTTGCTTTTGTAAAAAACCAAGGTCAAAGCGAACATTTTGGCCCAGAATTGGTGCGTCTCCGACAAATTCAGAAAGATCTCGAATTACATCTTGTAAATGTGGGGCCTGACGAACCATTCCGTCATCGATGCCTGTCAGTGTAGTTATGGCTTCAGGGATGTGACGATTTGGGTTGATCAGGGTTGACCATTCATCTTCAATTCGGCGACCGTTAAAACGTATTGCGCCAATTTCAATAATGGTGTCCCTGGAATTATCAAGGCCGGTGGTTTCAATATCAATGGAAACAATGGAAGTCATGGAAATCTCTGGTCAAAATATGAAAATATTCGCGATTTTACTGGTTTTAGTTTACCATGAAACAAGCGTTCGAATAAACGACAGAGTTTACTCACGGTGTGATTTTTAAATGCGGATTCTGTCAAAGCAATATTGTGCAAAGGGCAGCTACAAAATGAAGACCATCCATGTCAACCTGATTATCTTTTGTTTCACTAAAATTATCTGTTCCGGCGAGGTCAGTAGGGAAAATCAGTTAAAACAAATAATTCATAAAAAGCTTATGAATTATTTGCCAACTTTCAATGAGATTGAAAATCTTTTAGGTTGAAAAATTCACCTTAAAATATGATTTCTATTTTGTAGAAGAAGAATCCCTTCGCAGTTTATCCGAGAATATATTTTTTTTACTTAACTAACCATTTACTCAACGGTTTCGGTTGGAAGAACATCACAAATTCGTTTTATTTCGGAAGCCGGGAAAGGGGATTGTTTGGCGATTTTTCGAATATATTCCTTAAGCTGTTCGATTTTCATAACCGGGATAAGGGATTCTTCTGTTTGTAGTATGGCCCGATCGTCAGTGAAGACCATAGCTAGATTAATTGGCGGAATTTCCTGATCTCCTGGAAGTAATTTCTTTAACAAAGTAGTTAAATTGTCAATATCTGCCTTGGTCTCGATGTCAGGGCGCCCCAACCCTTCCTGTGCAAAAACTTTGAGGTAACTCAATAGAAGCCCGCCACCTTTTTGTTTCCATTTACCTTTTTCGAAAACAATGGTGCCGCGTTGATAGTAAGGATCGATAATCCAAACGCCGGCGGGGCCAATCAATAGATGATTAACCGGTGTGAGAAAATGATATAAGTTGTAATCCTTCGTAAGCCCTTTTAAGGCGCTTGTCAGACGTTCGTCTATGCGAGGTCGCCGACCCCAGCGATTTGCGAAGTAAATGCCGATTTGAGAAAGTATAAAACCGACGAACAGAGCCAGAAAGGAAATATAAACCAGGGTCGGATAAAAAAATGATACATACATGCCACCTGCCAAAATTAGTAGGGAAGCGATGCTGGTATATTGACCAATCTTGGCATTTCGGCGGATATTTTTTTCGTGTGTCAGAATTTTCATGCATTCCTCTTGATTCGAAAGTAGGCCAATTATAGATGGTTAATTGAAATTGGGGAGTGTGGATTTTTTCCAAAAGTAAAAATAGATGGTAATAAGCAGAAAATTGCCGCTTTTTACCAGTCTAGGCATTTATTGGCGTAGCTGAATGCCTTGGAGATCATCGCGGAAATAAGCCA